>CAZEIO010000063.1:0-9699 GCA_964512525.1 uncultured Halobacteriales archaeon | reverse complement strand
GGGCTTCTTCGTGCCCGTCCTCGAGGAGGTCGCTGTCGAGGAACTCCGCGAGGATCTTCAGGCCGGAATCGCGGAGCGACTCCGCGAGGACACCGCCGAGGCGAAACTGGCGGCCGCCGGCGACTGACCCTCGCTTGGGTCTCCTCTCCCGCGTCGTTCTCGATGGACACGGAGACGGGCAGCGTGCCCGCTCGGCCGGACCCACAGCCATTTCCGGCTCCAACGACGATATTCACCATGGCATCCGACACCGAGACGTTCACCATCGAAGGTCCCGACGGCGAGACCGAGACCGTTTCCCTCCCCGCTGGACTGGCAGACCTCTTCACGGACGACGGCGAGGACGCGACGGTCGTCGCCGCGGACTTCCTCGTGCAGGCGTTCGCCCAGCAGACACACGCCGTCGCACACCACTCCGCCGGCGACACGCCGGACGACCTCGCGGCGATGAACGAGTCGATGGAGGACCTGTTCGAGGAGCGCTTCGGCGTCTCCCTGGCCGAGGCGATGGGCCACGACCACTGAGGAACGCTAGAGGTAACACGAATCGGTGCGCCCGTCCAGTCGCCTCCGGCCGTCGTCGAACGGTCGTACAGAGAGTCTTAAGTGAGCGGGGACCTCTGTAGAAGTATGAGCCTCGGGCGGCAAGTGCGCTCGGACCACCAACTCGCTCGACTCCTCCAGATCGGAATGGTGCTGGAGGAGGTCGTCGAGGCGCGCGCGCTCCGCCACGCCGAGGAACTCGACCGGACGGACGCGGAGACCCGTGCCCTCCTCGAGGACGCCGCCGTGGAGTCCGCCGACCACCGGCGGATGCTCGAGGGCCTGATCGACGGACTCGACGCGGGAGCGGTCCCGTTCGAGGAGATAGAGGCCCTCGTCGAGGAGCACTACGCCGCGACGAGTCCCGAGGACTTCGACGGACTGCTGTACGACCAGCTCTGCAACGAGGAGACGGCATACAAGTTCTACGACGACCTGATAGCGGCGGTCGAGGCCTCGGAGTCGGCCTTCGCCATCGACCGCGAGCAACTCCTCGAGACGCTGCGGACCATCCGAGAGGAGGAGGCAGACGGCGTCGAGGCGGTAACACGACTCATGGAGCGTCAGAAATGAGCAGAGACGAGTCAGCGTGCGGCGGCGGTGGGCAGCGGGCGGCGACCGAAGACGGACGCGAGAACCGGAGGTGGTCACCGTGAACACGGCCGACCAGTACCTCAAGGCCATCTACGTCGTCCAGACCGCCACGGACGGTCCCGCCTCGACCGGCGACCTCGCGGACACCCTGGGGGTGAGTCCGGCGAGCGTCAACGAGATGATCGGCAAACTCGAGACGCGAGGGCTGGCCGACCACGAGAAGTACGAGGGGGTCGAACTCACCGACGACGGCATCGTCCGCGCCCGAGAAGCCCTGCAAACGTACTGCATCATCGAGCGCTTCCTGGCGAACGTCCTCGAGGTCGAGGCGTACAGGGAGGAGGCTCGCGCCCTCGAGAGCGTCATCGACGACACCGTCGCCGAACGTCTCGACACCATCATCGACCGCCGGTCGGAGTGTCCGGACTGCTTCTCGGCAGAGGCCGACGCCTGTCACTATCTGGCGGGCGAACTGGAATCGGCGGGGGCCGAGAGCGCGGACTGATATCGAAGACCTCGGTGTAGTTTCACTTTCGCCGTGGCTGGCTTCTATTTAATTCACAATCACGGATTGATGACGGACATAGAGTGTCCGACACGTAGTCGGGTCTTCGAAACCGCGAGAGGGGCCCGACAGCATCACACGAAAGTGCACGGCAAACCTCTCGATAACAGAACGTGTGGTGGCTGTGGAGACAACTTCTACGACCCGAAGGCTCGCCTCGAGCACTGCGACGACTGCGACCCGAACGCAGGACAGAACAACGGCAACTGGAGTGGAGCAAGTGAGGAGACCGAGTGTGATCGCTGTGGAACAGCATTCGAGTACTATCCATCGGACAAGAACGGAGTGTACTGCTCGGAGTGTGTCGAGTTAGCCGAAGAGTTTCTCGGAACGCCGTACGCTGAAACCGTCGACGCGGAGCGTGTTTCACGACAGTGCGACCACCCTGAAGAGGAATTCGAGATTCTACAGTCCTCCGTAGAGCGCGGCCACGGTAGGTTCTGCAGTCACGACTGTCGGTCAGACTGGATGTCGGAGAACTGGACCGGCGATGACCATCATCGGTGGAAAGGCGGGAAAACAAGTTATCTCGGAAACTGGAGTCGCGCTAGGGAGCGGGCACTCGAACGTGACGATTACCAATGTCAGCGCTGTGGGAAGGGAGAGAATCGGATAGGACGATCACCAGTCGTCCACCACATAACACCAGTACGAGAGTTCGACGACCCGCGAGAGGCCCACGACTTGGACAATCTCGTGACTCTCTACAGAGGATGTCACGCAGAGGTAGAACACCGGAAGGTTCCGGTCCCACGAGTCGGTGAAAGAGAGTAATATTATTGAATATCGGATGATGACCTGTTATCGCAGCCCTGTGGTGTAGCGGCCAATCATAGAAGCCTTTGGAGCTTCTGACGGCGGTTCGAATCCGCCCAGGGCTACTGTTAAATATATTATACTTGGCCTGCGACACCGGAGACGGTCAGCCACGCGACGAACACCGCCACTCCCCCGAGGAGTGTCGCGCCGACGGCGTGGAGTCGGAGGCGATCGAGACGGTGGTGAGCCTCGGCGCCGAGGTCGGAGACGGCGTGGACCTCGCCGCCCACCTCACACTCTGGCAGGAAGTCGGTGCCGACGTGGAGGAAGACGCCGGTCGCGAAGCCGAAGACGAGGGCGTTGACGACTGGGTCGGCGGGCAGCGATACCAGACTGCCGGTCATAGCCGTGAGGCCGACCCCACTCGCGGGCAGGAGGAGGACGGCCGCCGAGCGACCGTCGGCGGCGAGACGGCGGGCGGCCGCGTAGCCGGCGGGAGCCTTGTGCGAGACGATGGCGAGGCCGAGCAGCGGCCCCAGTTCGGGCATGTTGCCGTACACGACGCCGATGACGACGCCGGCGGCGAGGGCGTGCGCCGTCAGTTCGATGGCAGTGTGGTCGAACGCGCCCGTATGCGTCAGCCGGTGGCCGACGACGTGGGCGGCGTAGCCGAGGAGGACGCCCCCCGCGACGCCGAAACCGCCGAACTGGGGGTGGTGGCCGATGGCGCCGGGGAGGAGGAAGACGGCTGCGGAGGTTATCATCGCGCCGCTGGCGAGACCGTATCCCCAGACGAGCGGTCTCGCCCGGCGGTTCGTGGCCGCGCGGCGACCCAGTGGCACCGCTCCGGCCATCGCCGCGAACGCCACCCACGAGATGCCCACCAGCTTCCAGGGTGGGTCGCCGCCGCCGACGGCCGCGACGGTCAACGCGACCAGTCCGAGCACTGCACCGGTACCGAACGCCGGCCCGGCACGGGAATTGTTAAATCTCTTCCACCAGTTATTAACCACTACTGGAAGATCACTGCGCGGCGTCTATAACCGTTCCGGTCAGGGACGGTCCGCGAGCGAACGGACGAGGCCGCCAGCAGGCGTCCCGACCGTCTGCCTACTCGTCGAGTGACCAGAAGGCATCGAGGCCGTGGTCGTCTCGCCACGTGAACGCGAACAGTCGACGGACCGGTATCCGCGCCAGACGACGGCCGTCTGCGCTCTCGCCGGTCACGGGGTCCCAGGTGGTACCGTCGGCCGCGAAGGTCGGTCGGTCGTCGGTCGAGTCCACCCGGTCGAAGCCGTCGGCGAACGGCGGTCGGTACGCGAACAGTCCGTCGTCGGTGGCGAACACCACCACGGGGTCGTCACCGACGGTCGTCCGGACGGCACCGTCGGCGGCCTCGATTCGCTCCGCGGGGAACCCGAGGGCGTCGTCGCCGGACTCGACGCCGACGACGACGGCCTTCGGGTCGAGGTCCTCGAGGGGCCAGTCGTCGCGACCCCCGGACCCCCAGTGGGCCTCGAGTCCGTAGCCGTCGCTCTCGAAGTACTCCCGGTACGGGCCGTCGTCGTAGTCGATGGGGTCGGGGTCGTCGCCCTCGCCGGCCGCCTCGCTCCGTCCGCCCGGCGGCGCGAGGACGACGCCGTCGGAGTGGCGCTCGCGGAAGGTCTCCCAGGTGGTCGTCGCGGCAGGGAGTGCCCGCAGGCGGTCGCCCGAGAGCGGACCGTCGATCGCCTCGCCTGTGGACTGCTTCCACTCCGTCTCCGTCTCGCGGTCGTAGAGGACGAGGTCGTCGTCCGCGAGTTTGCCACTGACGCCGAACTCCAGTTCGCGGTCACCGACTCGGCGCGAGTAGACGACCGCACTGCCACAGAGCGGACACCACGTCACCGCGACCGGGTGGCCGGCGTCGGGCAGGTCGCCGCCCGACACCACGTCGTTGACCACCTCGTGGAAGTGGAGATAGCGGACCGGATACGCCCGGGGTGGGTCGCAGTCGAGGACTATCATCTGGTCGGCGGCGTCGCCGTCGTACGTCTCGTGGAACCGGGGGTCGTCGACGCTGGGTATTTCGTCCGGGGGGAGGACTTGTCGGACGTTCATTCGAGCTCGAAGCGGACGCGTTCCTCGTCGCTGCCTTTCGTCTCACGACCGGTCATGCGGACGGTGCCGACGTCGCCCGTGGCGGCGACGTGAGTGCCCGCACACGCGGTCCGGTCGTACGTGTCGTCCTCGGGGCCGATCTCGACGATCCGGAGTTCCTGGATGGAGTCGGGAAGGAGGTCGATGCGGGTCCGGTCGGTGTCCAGTTCGCGTTCGGCCGCCTCCCGGTCCATCTCGTACCACCGGACGGGCATGTCCCGGTCAACCAGTTCGTTCATCCGGGTCTCGACGTCGGCGAGGTCCCGCTGGGAGAAGCGGTCGTGGGCGACGTCGATGCGGGCACGGTCGGTGTACAGCTGGTTGCCGGTCGTCCGGGCGTCGAACTCCTCGAGGAGGACGGCCGAGAGGAGGTGCTGGGCCGTGTGGTAGCGCATGTGTGCGTGCCGGCGGTCCCAGTCGAGGTCGCCGGTGACGGTCGTGCCCTCGGCGAAGGCGTCGGGGTCGGCGTCGTCGAGGTGGTGGTAGATCGTGTCGCGCTTCTGGACGTCCACGACGGCCGCGGTCACGCCATCGACCGCGAGCGTCCCGTTGTCGGCGGGTTGGCCGCCCCCCTCGGGATAGAACAGCGTCCGGTCGAGGACGACCCTGTCTTCCAGTCGGCGTTCGACGGTGGCCTCGAAGTCGCGGCGGTCGGTCTCCGAGAGGTACAGCGTCTCGGTCATACCGGCTTGGGCGGGGCCAGGGGCTTAGCCGTGTCGTCCGCGGGCGTGGTACCCGGTGAGGCGCGGACAGGACGGGACTGGACCGGAGGAGAGCGGGCGGCCGCCGGAGCCGACGCCGCAGTGAGGGCAGAGCGCGGTGCAGTCCGCTTACGGCAAGACTAAAGAGCCAGTCAGGCTTATTTTCGGCCAAGATGAACGACGACACCGCCGCCGTGGGGTGGTACTGTGGGGGTTGAAATAAAGGAGTCCGAGGTCACCGACGAGGAGTTCGTCGCGATGGAGGAGTTCGTCCGCGAGTACCTCGCCGCCAGTCTCGAGACCGAGGACGAGGGCGGGCGGATGCGGTGGTACCCGTGGCACTCCGCGGAGTACCGCTTCAACCACATCCGCAACGTGGTCGAACTCGCCGTCGAGATAGCCGAGTCCGAGGGCGCCAACACCGACGTGGTGCGAGTGGCCGCGCTCTTTCACGACGTCTCCAAGCTCGAGGCCGAACAGGACGCCCACGCCGCCGAGGGCGCCCGCGTCGCGCGGGAGTACCTCGAGTCTCACACCGGCCTCCCCGAATCCTTCGTCGAGGAGGTCTGTCGGTGCGTCGAGGAACACTCCTACCAGGGCGAGGTGACCGACCTCGCCCTGGAGACGCAGTGCCTGATAGAGGCCGACATCCTCGACAAGGTAGGCGCGAACGGGGCCGTCCTGATGCTGTTGCGGATGGGCTACGAGTCGCGGACTCACCTCGACGCCGCGGAGATGGTGGACCGCGTCCTCGAACGGGGTGCCGACGCCAGAGAGCGCATCGAGTCCGAGACGGCACGGGCGATGGCCCACCGGCGGCTGAAGCGCGTGAAGTGGCTGCGCGAGTGGCTGGCCGACGAGGTGGCCGCCGTCGCAGGAGAGTACGGCGTCGAGGACTGAGATTCGCCCCGGGAGACGCGGTCGCCGTCGCTCGCGGGCCCGACAGTCACGGCGACGTCAGCCCGAGCGTACCCGCCGCGTCGAGGAGGAAGATGACGCCGAACCCGACGAGGACGGCGGCACTCGCGTAGGCGATCGCCGGCGCGAAGCGGTCCACGCGGCGGCCGACGCCGACCAGTGCCGCCGGGAAGCCGACGATCCAGACGACGATACCGCCGAACAGGCCGAGGAGGAGCGCGGGCGACCCCGTCTGCACGACGAGGAGGTCGGACAGTACTGCCCCGACGTACGGCGTCTGCGCCAGCACGTCGATGGACCCCGGGCGGAGCAGACCGACACCGACGGTGAGCCAGAACACTATCTGGTACGGGTTCGTCAGCGCGAGCAACAGTGCCTTCCGGAACCCGCGGGCGTCGGTCCCACGGTCCCGGGCCCGTGGTGGAGACCGACTCTCGTCGTCGGCCGTTCCGTCGGTCTCGTCGCCGGGGTCGCCGGTTCCGAAGGCGCTCTCGGAGGCCTCGCTCGCCGCGCCGTAGGCGAAGTAGAGCATCAACAGTCCACCGGTCCCGACCATCGCGGCCCGCAGTAGCGGGTAGTCGGCGACGACCGAGACGACCCCGAGAAGCGAGAGACCGAGAAAGACCGCGTCGGCGACCATCGCCCCGAGACCGGCCAGAAAGCCCGCGGTCCACCCGCGGAGCACGCTCTCCTCGGCGATGACGGCGTTCATCGGGCCGGGCGGCGCCGCCAGCGCGAGACCGAAGACGACGCCGGCGAGTGCGGACACGAGGAGGGTCACGAGCGACGTCACGTGCGGTGTTCCCGGACCGAAACAGCGGCGGGCAGGGTAAAAAGGACGCGCCGTGACGCTGGGGGCTACACCCCCTCGGCGGGCCGACCCGTCTCGGCGTCGTCCGTCCGCGTGACCCACACGGTTCGTGCGACGGCCTCGGGCAGGCTCACGGACTCTCCGCCCTCCGGACGCACCGTCACCATGCCGAAGGGGGCCACCTCCTCGACGACCACCTCGGTTCCGGGGGTGAGACCGGCCCGCTTGAGGTAGTCGAGGACGCCGTCGTCGGCGTCCGGCACGCGGTCCACGACGGCGCGGTCCGCGGCGGCGAGTTCGTCCATACGGGTCCCCGGGCGGGTGTCCGGCGGCGAGAGGTCGGCGCCCGGTATCGGGTCGCCGTGGGGGTCCACCTCCGGGTCGTCGAGGACCTCGGCGACGCGACGCTCGAACTCCTCGGAGATGTGGTGTTCGAGGCGGTCGGCCTCCTCGTGGACCTCGGACCAGTCGTAGTCGAGGTGTTCGGCGAGGTAGGCCTCGATGAGGCGGTGGTGACGCAACACCTCGAGCGCCACCGTCTCGCCCTCCGCGGTGAGTTCGACCCCCTCGTACTTCTCTCGTTCGAGGAGACCACGCTCGGCGAGCGTCTCCACCATGCTGGAGACGGTGGGCGGCGTGACCCCGAGGTAGTCGGCGATGGCCGAGGTACCGACCGGCGGGCCGCGCTCCGCCTGGAGGACGTACACCGCCTTCAGGTAGTCCTCCATCGCGTCGCTGAGCATCGTCGCTAGTTACGGACGGGCCCGACAAAACGGTGGCGGGGCAGGCGCTCGTCTCGGACGCCCAGGTGCCGGGAGTGCCCGTGCGGCGACGGGCGGGCGACGTCTGACTCCCGGGGCCGCGGCGAAAACGATATTTCCCCCGGGGTGCACCGACCTCACGATGGCTTGGGTGGCACAGCTGTCGAACGACGTGGTACTCGCGGCGGTACCGGCCCTGATGGCGGCGCTCGTCGCGGCGATGCTGTACGTCATGGACCCGCCGCTCGACCGCCGAGTGGTCCTCGCGCTGACGCCGTGGATGGTCGTCGGCGGTGCCGTTCACGCGCTCTACACGGCCGACGCCTACCCCGCGACGTTCCAGCTGCGGCCCTTCTTCGGCCCGATGACGGTGTACTTCACCACCTTCGTCGTCGCGGGGATGGTGTGGTCGATGATGACGATAGCGTCGCGACTGGGAGACGGCGACCCGCGGGACGCACAGTACCTGACTGCCGGTGGCGTGGGGGCGGCGCTCGCGGCGCTGCTCATCGTCCTCTCGCGGGCGGAGAACACGGAGGCGATGGTCCCCGCGTTCGGGGCACTCGTCGCCGCCGCCGTCATCGCGAGCGTGGCCTTCCTCGTCGTCTCGCTGGCGCACACGACGACGCTCGTCCAGACGGGACTCCTCGGTCTCGTCGTCGTCTTCGCGCACGTCCTGGACGGCATCATGGCCGCCGTCTCGGTGGAACTGTTCGGCGGGACAGCGGGCTACCGTGCCGGCGAGTGGTTACTCGTCCGCGCCGCGGAGTTGCCGACGGCGGAGACGTTGGGCGTCGGCTGGCTGGTGGTCGCGGTCAAACTCGTCGGCGCGGCCGCCGTGGTCGTCGTCGTCGCCAGCATCGTGGACCGGCCCGCGATGCGAGACCGGTCCTGGGTGGGTCACGTCGCTCTCGGTGCCGTCGCTGCCTACGGTCTCGGCCCGGGCGTCCACCGGTTCCTCTCGCTCATCGTCGGCTGACCGCGGCGGAGATAGTTTGATACTACCACCCTCCGTAGCGGGCGTCGATGGAACGTAGCCTGAAGATAGCCATCGACGTGGATCGGTCGGGCGTCACGTTCGCCTTCCTCTTCGGGGTCGTCGTGGGTGCGCTGCTCACCTACCCCGCCCTGCCCCGTGGCGTTCGGGTGTTGAACCCGGACACGTTCGCGCTCGATGCCGGGCCAGTGGGCGGGCCGCTCATCGGCGGCACTGCCCTGTTCCTGCTGTTCGTCATCGGCGTCGTCGCGCTCAACTGGCTGTTCATCAACGCCGGCGAGAGCTGACGACTCGTGACGCGGGCCGCCGGGCGGCACGCGGGCACCCGGATCAGACGCCCTCGCCCATCAGGTGACTGCGGAGGAGGTCGGCGTCTTTGTTGCCGGCCGCAGTGTTGAGGAGGACCACCGTGTCGTCGGGGCCGAGATCGCCGGCGGCCGCGAGTTCCTTCGCGCCGCTGGCCGCTGCCGAGCACGTCGCCCCCATCTCGACGCCCGTCTCCTCCGCCACCTCTACGCCGGCGCCGAGAATCTCGTCGTCGCTGGTCGCGACGGCGGTGCCACCGCTCTCGCGGATGGCCTCGAGGATGAGCGGACTCGCGCCGGGGTCGGGTATCTCGATGCCGCCACAGACTGTGTCGGGCGTCTCCCACGGTTCGTGGCGGTCGAGACCACGTTCGACCGCGTCCACCACCGGCGCACAGCCCTCGGACTGGGCGGCCACCATCGCCGGCACCTCGTCGATGAGACCGAGTTCGCGCAGTTCCGTCGCGCCCTTGTGCATGCCGACGAGGCCGACGCCGCCACCCGTCGGATACACGACGGCGTCGGGCACCTCCCAGTCCATCGCCTCGACCGTCTCGTACAGCATCGTCTTCTTGCCGTCGTGGCGGTACGGCGTGACGAACGTCT
>CAZEIO010000062.1:0-10158 GCA_964512525.1 uncultured Halobacteriales archaeon | reverse complement strand
AGCGTGTTGTGAGCGCCCGAGAGGATGGAGATGCCGAGGACGTCCACGTCCTCTTGGACCGTCGCTTGGACTATCTCGTCGGGTGCCTTGTGCAGCCCGGAGTAGATGACCTCGAAGCCCGCGTCGCGGAATGCCCGTGTGATGACGTGTGCGCCGCGGTCGTGGCCGTCGAGACCGACCTTCGCGATGAGACAGCGGATCGTTCGCCCGTCGTCCGCTCGCTGACTCTCTGTGCTCATTACCCTGCAGTAGCGCGGCCCGCGGTTTCACTCTGACGGAGGGGTGTACCGACCGCGACCGCGTGACCCCCGGTCTCCCGCGTCGCCGCCGTCACGACGACAGCGCGTAGACGGTGCCGTCGTCGCTGCCGACGTAGACGGTGCCGTCGACCACCGCCGGCGAGGACCGCACTGGACCACCGGTCTGGAACGTCCACGACTCGGTGCCGTCGTCTGCCCCGAGGGCGTACACTGCACCGCTGTCACCGCCGACGTAGACGGTGCCGTCGACCACTGCCGGCGAGGAGTCGACCGGGTCGCCGGCGTCGAACGACCACTCCTCTTCGCCAGACTCGTCCGCGACCGCGTACACCTTCCCGTCTCGACTCCCGAAGTAGAGAACCGCTGGGCGACCGCCGAGTACCGCCGAAGAGCGAATCGCGCCACCGGTCTCGAAGTCCCACGATGGCCCGACGTACGCCGTCCGCTTCCGGAAGATCCCATCGTCGGCGCCGAACCGGAACGGGTCGGCTCCGTCCGTGGCGTTGTAGTCGGTCGTCATCGAGGAGTGTATCGGTGTCCCCGCGTCCGTGTCGTAGTTGGCCTCGTACGCGTCGTCGGAGGCCCGTCCGCGAGGTGTCGGTTCGTTCCCGTAGTAGTGGCCGTCCGTACTCCCGACTTCGAACCAGAGAATCCTCCGTCCTCGCCTGTTGACGTACTCTGCGACGTATGGCGTCGAGACCACCGGGCCGTCCGTGACCAACTCGTACCGCTTCTCTCCTCTCCCCCCGTCGAGGACGTACACGCTCCCGTCGTTGCTCCCGACGACCAGGATCCCACGCCTGCGCCATTCCGGTCGTCGTGCCGACGGCACGGCCCCCTTGACGACCGTCGGCGACGACCGGACCGCGCCGCCGGTCTCGAACGTCCAGCCCTGCTCCCCCGTCTCTGCGTCGAACGCGTAGACGGTGCCGTCGTCGCTGCCGACGTAGACGGTGCCGTCGACCACCGCCGGCGAGGACCGCACTGGACCACCGGTCTCGGCGGTCCACGCCGTCTCGCCAGTATCGGTGTCGAGCGCGTAGACGGTGCCGTCGTCGCTGCCGACGTAGACGGTGCCCCGTATTACGGCCGGCGAGGACCGTACTGCGCCGCCGGTATCGACGGTCCACCGCGACTGCACCGCCGCCGTCGGTCCGGTCGTCTCGGTGTTGTACTGGGTGTTGCGGGAGTCCCGGTGATGCATCGGCCACGACTCGGCCGGCGGATCGGCGACTGCTCGTGTCGTGGTCTCCGTGGCTGTCGGCGTTGCCGTCGGCGTCGCCGCCCTGGTCGGTGTCGCCGTCGGAGTGTCGGTGGCGGTCGGAGTGTCGGTTGGCGTCACCGACTCACTCTCGCTCCCGGTTGAGCAGCCGGCGACGCCACAGAGGCCGACGCCAGCCGTCAGCTGGAGAAATCGCCGTCGCGTGTGGTCGGACCGGGGCCCGGAGTCGGTCATGCTTCTTCGGTCGGTCGTCGGAGGGAGTGGACAAGTAGGTTATCTGAAAGCCGTTTTAGCCAGATCGGTTACACGTCTCTGGCGACCCCGTCGTGAGCCGAATCTTTAGGTTCGCATTCGTGGTGTGGTACCGTATGGGACGGAGCGAGGGGACCGGCAAACGGACGACGGTTCCGCCCGAGGCGGCGTTCGAGATACTCGGCAACGAGGTGCGCGTCCGAATCCTCCGAACGCTCGGAGAGGCAGACGGTTCGCTGTCGTTCACCGAGATTCGCGACCGGGTCGGCCTCCGCCACGGCGGGAAATTCAACTACCACCTCGACAGACTCACGGGGCACTTCGTCGAGAGGACCGACGAGAGGTACGCCCTCCGTCGACCGGGCGAGCGGGTCGTCCAGGCCGTCCTCTCGGGAGCGGTGACCGAGACGCCGGTCGTCGAGCGAACGCAGATCGACCAGCCGTGTCACTCCTGTGGCGCGCCGATCGAGGTACAGTTCGGTCGGGAACGCGTCGAGATGTTCTGCACCGAGTGTGGAGGGGGCGGCGGCGAGGAGGGCTTTCTGGGCTATCGCTTCCTCCCTCCGGCGGGAGTCAGAGAGCGGACGCCGGCGGAGATGTTCGAAGTCGCGTACGCGTGGACGAACCTCGACATTCTCGCCATCGGGAACCGCATCTGCCCGCGCTGTTCCGGGATCCTCGACCGCTCGCGGACGGTCTCCTGTGCGGTACACGACACCACCGGCGACGGCCGAGAATGTGAGGAGTGTGGTCGCCTGCGTGGTGTCGCACTCCAGTACGACTGCCGGAACTGCACCTTCGACGTGGAGGGCTCCCTGAACGTCCACCTGCTCAACGAGCCGACACTGCTGGCGTTTCTGAGTCGCCACGGCCACGACCCTATCGCGCCGGACTCGCCGATGGTGGTCCAGCGACTCGTCAGCAACTACGACGAGCAGGTTCTGTCGACCGATCCGCTGGAGATGACGGCCACGTTCTCGGTCGACGGCGACGCTCTCACCCTGCGAATGGCTGAGGACCTCCACGTGGTCGAGACGAGCGAACACCGCGCCAGGTCGGCCTGACCTCGTGTCTCCTCCTCCGCCGACTTCGTCCGACGAACGGCCGTCCCGACAGCAGAGGAAAGACGGAAACCGCTCCGGCCGCTTCCGGTAGTATGGCCATCTCGACGGGGAAGCGACGGGTGAAACACAACGCCCGCGCGACGACCGTCGCGCTCTCTGCCGCCGCCTACGCACTCGTCCTGGGTACCTTCGCGGGACTGGTGCCGTTCCCCGAGATATCGCGGGCGACGGTCAACCTGCTCTCCGACGCCATCGCCGTCGTCAACACGCTCGCACTCGCCTGTCTCGTCGCCGGCTGGTACTTCGTCCGCCGCGGACAGGTGGACCGCCACCGCGCGGCGATGGTCGCCGCGACGGTACTCATCGGTGCCTTCCTCGCGATGTACCTCCTGAAGGTCGGCGGCGGCGGCGAGAAGCGCATCCTCATGCCACACAACGCGCTCTACTTCGCCTACCTCGGGATGCTCGCGGTCCACATCCTCCTGTCGGTGCTCGCGGTGCCGCTGGTGATTCACGCCCTCGTCCTCGGTCTCACGCACACGCCCGCGGAACTCCGGGAGACGATCCACCCCCGGGTCGGTCGGGTCGCCGCCGCCACGTGGATACTCAGCCTCGCGCTCGGCGTGGTCACCTACGTGATGCTCAACCACGTGTACGGCTACGAGTTCATGTGAGTGCGCCGCCCCGGGTCGCGGCGGCGACGGTCGCCGTCCGGAGACATAAGTTCCCGCAGTCCACCGACCGGATATGGACCGACGAATCTCTCGCCGGGGCGTCCTCGCACTTGCCGGTGCCGGACTCTCCGGGACTGCTGGCTGTCTCGGTTCGCCCGGCGGCGGTGACGCCGGTGACTCGGGCGGCGACCCGGCCGACACGACGGCCTGGCGCACGACGGAACTGACCGACGTGCGAAACGGGGAGACGTTCACCCTCGCGGAACTGCCGCGGCCGGTGCTACTGCAGACGTTCGCGGTGTGGTGCTCGAAGTGTCTCCGCCAGCAACAGCAGATCAGTGCCCTCTTGCAGCGTGACCTGGCGGTGACGCCGGTCAACCTGAACGTGGACCCGAACGAGAACACCGACCGCGTCCGGGACCACCTCGAGGACCACGGCTTCGACTGGCGGTACGCCGTCGCTCCGCCGACGGTCACGGACAGCCTCGTGGACGCCTTCGGCTCGTCGATAACCGTCCCGCCGCAGTCGCCGGTCGTCGTCGTCTGCGGCGGCGAGGCCACCCGGCTCTCCGACGGCGTGAAGTCCGCGGACCAGCTGGCGAGCGCCGTCGAGGACTGCCGATCCTAGAGAGAGTCTGGAAATGACTTACGTGGACACCGGCGGACGGAGACCCATGGACGACGCCACGCGACGACGCTTTCTCGCCGCCGTTGCCGGGGCGACCGCGCTGACCGGGTGTCTCGGTGGGGACGGCGACGGTGGGGACAGAGATTCGCCGGCGGACGAGACGGCAACTGCCACTGCTACTGCCACCGCCACGCCGACGCCGACGGAGTCTGCAGCCACCGCCACGGCGACCGTGACGCCGACACGGACCCCGACGGAGACGCCGCGACCGGACGTGCCCGACTGGCAGCGGACGACGATTCTCGCCGCTCGCAGTCGCGACGGCTTCTCTATCGCCGCGCTGGAGCCGCCGATACTGCTCGAGATGTTCGCCACGTGGTGTCCGGCCTGCACCGAGCAGCAGCGGGCCATCCAGACGCTGTTGTCGCGCCGCGACGACGTGACGGCGGTGTCGCTGAACACCGACCCGAACGAGAACGCGGCACAGGTCGCCGAGTACGCCGACGATGCGGGTTTCGACTGGCGCTTCGCCGTCGCCCGCAGCCGCCTCACCGAGGCGCTCGTCGAGACGTTCGGCCCGGCCGTCACGACGCCGCCGCAGGCTCCGGTGATCCGCGTCTGTGCCGACGGGTCGAAGCTGCTGCCGGACGGCGTGAAGCCCGCCGACCGGCTGGCGGACGCCGTGGAGGAGTGCTGAATGGGGCTGGCGACGACACTCGCGGAGTTTTTCGTCCTCGGACTGGCGACGCCGCTGAGTGCGGTCTGTGTCGTTCCACTGTATCCCGGCTTCGTCGCGTACCTCTCGAACCAGTCCTCCACGGGGCCGGACGACCCGACGCGGACGGACAGCGACGGGGACGGCGGCGGGTACTCGCCCGCCGTCCTCGGCGTCCTCGTCCTCGTCGGCGTCCTCGCGTTCATGCTGTCGCTCGGGCTGCTGTTCTCGACGGTCCTCCAGACCTCGCTGGACGGCGTCATCGGCGTCGTCTCTCCGGTGGCGTTCGGACTGCTGGCGCTCCTGAGTCTCGCGCTCGTCGCCGACCTCGACGTGTTCGCCCGGACGCCGACGGTCGAGCCGCCCCAGACGAGTCACCCCGCCGCGACGGCCCTGCTGTACGGCTTCTTCTTCGGGGCCATCGTCGTTCCCTGTAATCCCGGCGTCATCACCTTCGCGCTCGCCCGGCAGTTCCTCGTCACCGCGCCGGTCGAGAAGCTCCTCGTCTTCTTCGCCTTCGGGCTGGGCATCGGAACGCCGCTGCTGGCGCTCGCGCTCGTCTCGGAGGCCGCGGGTCGCCGGCTGACCCGCTCGCTCGCCCGCCACCGTCGCGGTATCAACCTCGCCACCGGCGTCGTGATGTTCGCCGTCTCGGTGTACTACCTGACCGTGGTGTTCGACGTCCTCGGCGTCGGGTCGGCGCTGGGCGTGGCCTGACCCGGTCGCGCCCGCGGCGAGGACACGGCCACCGGCCTCGACTGGTCCATCACGCCCGCCACGGCACGGCCCGTGCGCCGAGGACGAAGGCGACGACGGCGATGACGGCGACGACGACGAGGTTCGCCAGCGGGTCGCCCCCCTCTGCACCCGTCGCCGCCCGAACGCCCCGGGCGAAGTACGTCACCGGCGACAGCAGCGCGATGGCGTCCACCCACGGCGGCAACAGCGTCGGCGGGACGAACGTCTCCGAGAGAAAGAGCAGCGGCAGGGCCAGCGCGTTCGCGGCCGCGACGGCACCGTCCTGCGAGTCTGCCAGCCGGCCCAGCACGGCGCCGACGCCACAGAAGAGGACGATACCGGCGACGACGAACGCCCCGAGCAGCGGCGACGGCGCGAGGACTGCGCCGGTCAGTGCCACCACGAGGACGAGCACCGACAGTGCCGCGAGACCGACGACGACGACGGCGACGAGCGTCTGCGCCAGGAGCCACTCGCCGGGCGACAGCGGCGTCGTCGCCAGTTTCTCGAACCGGCCGCGGTCGCGGTGCCGGGCCACCTCGCTGCCGAGCCGCGACAGCGGCGTGAAGATGACGACGACGGCGAGGTAGCCCGGAACGTAGTACGCCGCCGGCTCCGTGAACAGCCCCCCGCCGGGTTCGGTGCGGACGAGTGCGCCGAAGATGACCACCAGCATCAGCGGGAAGAAGAACGTGAAGAAGACGGCGGTCCGCCGGCGCAGGAACGACCGCCAGTCCGCCGTGGCCGCCGCCCGCACGCGAGCGACCCGGCTCACGGCCGGTCCCTCCCGGCCTCGCCCTGCCCTCCGGTCCGGCCGTCGGCGGTCGCCGCCCGGTTCGGCCCGTCGTCGGTCGAACCTCCTCCGCCCTCGTCGGCCGCCACGGCCGCCGCCCGGTTCAGGTCGCCCGCGCCGACGGCCCCCGCGAGTTCGGGGTGGCCCGTCAGCCCGAGGTAAACGTCCTCCAGGCTGGGCCGCGACCAGCGGAGAGCGGTGTACTCCACGCCGGCAGCGTCGAGTGCCCCGGCGACGTCGCCGATGGCCGCCCGCTCCACGCCCCGGAGGACGAGACCGCGCCGCGTCGCGACCGCGTCGTAGCCGTCGAGTGCCGACGGGTCGGCGTCGGTCTCGACCAGCAGGCGACTCGGCCCGCCGTGTTCGGCGACCAGGTCGGCGGGCGGACCGCTCGCCACCCGTCGTCCGTCGTGCAGGAGCGCGACCCGGTCCGACAGCGCCGCTATCTCCTCGACGTCGTGGCCCGTCACGAGCACCGTCGTCCCCGCCTCGGCGAGGGCGGTGATGCGCTCGCGCACCGCTCGTGCCCCGGCCGGGTCGATACCGGCCGTCGGCTCGTCCAAGACGAGGAGGTCGGGGTCGTTGACCAGTGCGGCTGCGAGGGCGACCCGGCGCCGCTGGCCGCCCGACAGCGACCCGTACCGCTTCTCGGCGGCGTCGGCGACGCCGACCGTCTCGAGGGCCGCGGTCGGCGACCGTGCCGACTCGTACAGTCCGCCGTAGTACGCGAGCAGTTCGCGGGCCGTGAGCCGTTCCGGCGGCTCGTACGTCTGGGGCAAGACGCCGAGACGGGCGCGGTCGATGGTCCGCGGCGACCGCCCGAACACGCGGACTTCGCCCGCGTCGGCACCGGTGACGCCGGTCAGCACCCGGACGAGCGTGGTCTTGCCGGCGCCGTTCGGCCCGAGGAGCCCGAACACCTCGCCCACGCCGACCGACAGCGAGACGCCGCGGAGCGCGGGAGCGTCCCCGTAGGACTTCTCGACGTCCGCGACGCGGACCGCCGCGGTCGCCGCACTCTCGCCCGACCCGGCCGTCGCCGTCTCCCGTCCGTCGCCCATCGTTCTCGCGTGGGTCGTGGCGCCGCGGGCAAGGGTGTCCCGGTTCCCGAGCGTTTTACTGGTGGCCGCCGAACGCTGGCCATGGCAATCGGCGAGAGTGCCCCGATGACGTACACGACGCTCGGCGACACCGGCACAACCGTCTCGCGGCTCTGTTTCGGCACGTGGCGGTTCGCGAAGGAGAGCAACGGCGTGGTCGAGACGGACCGCGAGGCCGCTCACGACCTCCTCGACGCCTGTTACGAGA
Organism: uncultured Halobacteriales archaeon; assembly: GCA_964512525.1. Lineage (GTDB taxonomy): Archaea > Halobacteriota > Halobacteria > Halobacteriales > SW-7-71-33 > SW-7-71-33. The sequence continues at coordinate 2,504 of CAZEIO010000062.1, read as the reverse complement.
ACGGCATCAACTTCGTGGACACGGCGAACGTGTACGGCGACCCGTCGGGTCGCTCCGAAGAGTACATCGGCGAGTGGCTCGCCTCCCACGACCGCGACGAGTTCGTGGTCGCCTCGAAGGTGTACGGCGCGATGACCGACGGACCGAACGAGGGTGGTCTCGGCCGCAAGCAGATTCGACGGCACGTCGATGGCACGCTGGACCGCCTCGGGACGGACTACCTCGACCTCTACTACATCCACCGCTGGGACGACGACACGCCCATCCGCGAGACGCTGTCGGTCCTGACCGACCTCGTCCACGAGGGCCGGGTGCACTATCTCGGTGCCTCCTCGATGGCGGCCTGGAAACTGACGAAGGCGCTGTGGACGGCCGACGTCGAGGGCCTGCAGCGGTTCGACGTCACCCAGCCGATGCTCCACGCCGCCTACCGCGACGAGGTGCGCGACTACCTCGACGTCTGTGCCGACCAGGACGTCGCCGTCTGCCCGTACTCGCCGCTCGCGGGCGGCTTCCTCACCGGCAAGTACGAGCGAGCGGCCGACGGCGGCGTTCGTGGTCCCGACGGCTCGCGGGCGTCGCTCTCGGACCGCTTCGACGACTACTACGTCTCCGAGCGCGGCTGGGCGGTGCTCGACGCCATCCGCACGGTCGCCGAGGCGGAGGACGCCACCCCGGCACAGGTCGCCCTGCAGTGGCTCGCGGCCTACGGCGAGCACACCGGCTTCACGTGTGTCCCGATAATCGGCGCCCGGACCGTCGAACAACTCGAGGACAACGTCGGCATGGCGGACGTGGACCTCTCGACGGCGCAGTACGAGCGCATCGAGGCGGCGTACCACGAGACGGACGGCGACGACGCGGCCTGAGGGCCGTCAGTACGACGGTCGCCAGTACAGTAGCGCCACGGTCACGACGAACACGGCGGTGGACTGCCACAGTTCCGGTGTGAAGGCCGCAAGCGTCGAGGCGCCGACGCCGAGACTGCCCGTCACGACGGCCGCGAGTATCGGCCACGTGCAACTCACGCAGGAGAACAAGCCGACGACGGCGCCGACGGCCGACGTGCCGCCGGCCAGCCCGAGGCGCAGGTCCACGAGCGTCACGTACAGCAGGTACGACAGCGCGCCGTAGCCGACCAGCTTGTACGGCGTCACCGAGAGGTGGACGTACTCGCCGAGGTACAGGACCGCCGGCGAGTAGCCAGGCGGCAGCCGAGTCGCCACCCGGAACGACGTCGGCACGTCGAGACCGCTGAGTGCCACGCCCGGGCCGACCAGCCCCCCGAAGTACGACAGGACGACGGCGTACACCGCGACGACGGCGACGACCGGGAGGCGACGACCGGCGGCGGTCGGCGGCGCTGCGGTGCGCCAGACCGCCAGCAGCGCGACGTCCATCCAGACGAACGGGTACAGGAGCGCGGGCAGGTCCTCGACCGGTCCGGCCAGGGCGACGTACCACGCGACCACCAGCAGTTCGGTGACGACGAGTGCGCCGGCGACGAGAAGCGTCTCGCGGCGCGGCCGCAGGCCGGCGAGGGCGGTCCCGAGGCGTCCGCCGTCGCCGGCGTCCGTCGCCGACCCCTCGGTCACCACTCAGACCACCACCGCGTCCACGGCCACCGCGACGAGGAGGGCCCCGAGGTAGGCGTTCGCGGCGTGAAACGTCCGCATCGCGGCGCGGTCGGTCCGCTCGCGGTGGAGACGGACGGCCGCCCAGAGGAAGACGCCGCCCAGCACGGCACTCGTCAGCGCGTACAGTACCCCGAGGTCGGTCGCGGCGCCGAGTGCGACCGCGCCGACGAGCGTCGCGCCGAGGTAGAGGAGAATGTGCTTGCGGGTGACGGCCTCGCCGCGGACCACCGGCAGCATCGGGAAGCCCCCGCGCTCGTAGTCCTCTCGGTAGGCCAGCGCGAGGTTGTAGAAGTGCGCCGGCGTCCACAGGAAGATGACCGCCGCGAGGAGGAGCGCCGGCACCTCGATGCGACCGGTGACCGCGGCCCACCCGATGAGCGCCGGGAGCGCGCCCGCCGCGCCGCCGACGACGGTGTTCTGGACGGTGTTGGGCTTCAGCAACAGCGTGTACACCACGCTGTAGAAGACGATGGCCGTCAGTCCGAGGACGGCCGCGAGCGGGTTCACCGCGAGGAAGGCGGCGAGCGACGCTGCCGCGAGGACGAGACCGAACGCCGTCGCGCGGTACACGCCCACCTCGTCGGTCGCGACGGGCCGGTCGGCCGTGCGGTTCATCCGCCGGTCCACGTCCCGTTCGAGGACGTTGTTGAACGTGCCGCTGGCGCCGATGGCGAGGACGCCGCCCGACAGCGTCAGCAGCACGGTCCGCGGCGACAGCGCCGGTCCGGCGGCGAGTGTCATCCCCGCCACGGCGACGAGACAGAGCAGCCACATCAGGCGGGGCTTCGTCAGCCGGAGGTACGCCCGCGCTCGCCGGCCGACCCGTTCGACGACGCCGTCCGGGGCCGGGCGCGGATCGACGCTCAC
>CAZEIO010000061.1:584-10311 GCA_964512525.1 uncultured Halobacteriales archaeon | reverse complement strand
CCTCGAGGTCCTCCTCCTCGATGACGAACTTCCCGCGGGCCAGCGACTTCATCTTGCGGCCGAGACCGGCCGACCCCGACTCGTCGTCGCCCGCCCCGGGAGCGTCGTCGTCCGTCGTCGCCTCCGCCCCCTGCGGGGCGCCGTCCGTCTCCGGGGCCGCCCCGGCGTCGCTCCCCGTGTCGTCCTGTCCCGTAGTGACCGTCTCGGACTCCGCTCCGGTGTCCGCCGCCGCGTCACCGCCGACCGCCTCCGTGCCCCCGGTCTCCGTGACGGCCGCGGCCTCCCCGTCTGGCTCGGCTTCCGCCGCCGGTTCGCCTTCCGTTGCTTCTGCCTCTGCCGCCTTCTCCTCGGCGGTTTCCTCGACGTCGTCGCGGAACTTCCCTATCGTCTCCTTGAGGCTGTCGAACATCGTGTCGTGCCGGGGTTACTCGTTCTGTCCCTGACCCTGCATCCGCTGTTGCATCTGCTGGCGCTGCATCGCGACCGCGCGGTCCTCGAGGTCGTCGCTCTCGGCCTCGAGGTCGGCGATGCGCTCGCCGAGGTCGGCGATGCGCTCGTCGATGATGTCCTTGCGGTTCTCGAGGGTCTCGACCGCGCCGGCCGCGTCGCGCTCCGCGGCGTAGCCGCCGCCGAGGTCAACCGTCACACGGTCGGCGTCGGTGATCTCGGCGTGGACGAACGCCTCGTCGGCGACGGGCACCTGCACCTCGTCGCCGGTCTCCAGCCGCTCCACCGCGTCGATGGCCTCGTCGATGTCTGCCTTGCGGTCGCGCAGTCCCTGTCGCTGGGTCTCGAGGGCCTCGATCTGCTCCTCGAGTTCCTGCAGTTGCTCGGAGAGTTCGCGCAGTTCCTGGTTGGCGCCGCCGCCACCGCCGCCGAGGCTCATGCCGCCACCTCGTCGATCCGGATCTGCTGTCGAGTCAGTCGGTGCTGGCTGCCGAGTTGGGAGTAAACGTGTTCCTCGGCCACGCTCTCGTTCGGTGCCGTGACGCGCTTCTCGAACGTCGCCCAGCCGTTCCGGGCCTGGAAGCGTCCCCGAACCGTGTAATCGTCGCTCATGTCCGACACTCGCAGACCCGCGGGGAAAACCGTTTCCACTCCACGATTCGCGGTCGCCCGTCGCCCGTCGGCGGCCGTGCGGCCCGGAGCCGGCCGCTCGCCGCCCGCCCTCAGTCCACGAACCCGAGAGTGTCCTCGATGCGCCCGAGTTCCGGGCCGGTCGTGTCGCGACCGGTGACGTAGCCGTGGTCGCTGACGACGAGCCCGGACCCGACGAGCGGCGCGCCGTAGTTGACCGTCCCGATGTCGGCGTAGGCGTCGAAGTGCTCGGCGAGACGGTCGAGCTGGTCGTCGGTGGTCTTCGGGTGACAGAGGACGCCGTGGTCGTTGGCGACGGCCGCCGTCCCGACGGTCCGCACGCCGGCCACCTGTCCGCGCTCGACGGGGACCGACAGCGTCTCGCGCACCGTTTCGACGGCCGCGTCGGCGAGGTCGGGGTGGACGTACGCCGCGCGGTCGTTCGCGAGGACGACGTTGCCGGCGGCGTTGATGCGCGTCGTGAGTTCCGCGACGGGGACCGACAGCGTCTCGCGCAGTCGGTCGAGTTCGTTCTCGGTGGCGCGGCCGCTTATGACCAGTCCCTGCGAGTTGCCGACGGCGAGCGACCCGACGGTCGCGGACCCGCCGACGGTGGTCGGCAGCGGCGTCAGGCCGAGTTCCTCGGCCAGCCCCTCCGGGTCCTCGGCGTCCGGCCGGACGAGGAGGTGCTCGCCGGCGACGCGGGCGAACACGCCCACGTAGGCCGAGCCGGAGAAGGCGGTTCGCAGCACGCTACTGGGCGTGTTCGGCCTCGACGACCGTCCCCTCGGCCTCCTCGAAGCGGGCCGCCCGGACCCGGAGCTTGCCCGGGGGGTTGCCGCGGCCGCTCGACCAGACCGCCTCGTTGATCGACGGGTCGAGACGAACGGCGTCCTCCTCGACCGCGAAGTGCTTCGCGAGGTGTTCGCGGACGAGTGTCATCGCCTTGTCGGCGCGCTTGTGGTTCGCCTCCGCGTTCGCCTTCCGCAGCGGTACCGTCACGACGCGCTCCTCGAACTCGTCGGCACTCATTATTCGTCCGTGTCCGAGCGCCGCCAGTTGCGCCGCTGTGGGTTGCGCTGGACCTCGCGGTTCGTCTTCAGGATGACCCACGGCGGCACGCGGCTGTTCTGTCGCTCGAGCTTCGCGAGTCGCTTCTTCTTGGCCTTCGACTTCTTACCCATGGTACTCGCGATTCACCCGGGATCGGTTAAAGCGTTGTCCATCTCCCGGCCGAGTGCAGCGTCGGGACGCGGTCCGTGAGCGTCGGCACCCTACAGCGAGTACCGCTCGACCGTGCTGTACGCCGGTCCGTCGGGGCCGAGGTCGCTCTCTGTCAGGGACACCGCCTCGACGGTCGTCGTCCCGACGGTCGGCGACCGCTCGCGGACCACCGACTGCACGTGGTCCTTCCCGCCGGCGTGGTCCATCCGTGCCAGCGTGACGTGTGGGGTGAACTCGTGGGTCTCGGGGTCAACGCCGACGGCCGTGGTCTCCCGCTCGACCGCCTCGTGCAGGCGTGTCAGCGCCGCGCCGCCGCGCTCGACGCCCAGCCACACCACCGAGATGTACTCGAGCGACGGGAAGACGCCGAGACCGCCGTAGGTCACCTCGAACGGCCCCACGTCGGCGTCCGAGACGGCCCGTTCGACCGCGTCGTCCACCGTCGAGAGACGGTCGGGGTCCGTCTCGCCGACGAACTTCAGCGTGACGTGTGCCTGTTCGGGGTCGGTGAAGTTCAGTCCGGACGCCGGCCGGAGTTCGTCCTGCACGGCGGCGACGGCCTCGGCCAGCGACGCCGGCAGGTCCACGCTGACGAACAGTCGCATGGCGGCGTCTCCGTCGCGTGTCGCATCAAGCCCCCGGTCTTGCCCGCCGTCCCACGGCGGCGGGCGGGAACGAGGGCTGACCCCACCGACGTCCCCGTCGGACAGCGTCAGTCGCCTAATGGAGGGCTGACAACCGTGTCCGTAGTGGGGTCATACGTGGATCACCCGGCGCGCCTAAGTGTCTTTGGGAGGGGGGTTTATTGGCGAGCGGGCGACCACCCGGCCCCGTGACCGATACCCTCCACGTCGTCGCCGGCGACTGCACCGTTCGCGACCGAGACGGCAACGACGCCCCGACCGACCACCGCGGGCGCGTCGTCGTCATCGTCAAGCCCGACGACACCGTCCTCGTCCACGACGCCAGCGGCTACCAGCCGGTGGCGTGGCTCACCCGCGCCGACGGCGTCGCGTGGGAGTACGCGCCCGGCGAGGGTGAGGGCGACGCCGACACGGCGGCCGGGACCGACACGGACGCCGCCGAGTCGGTGACGACCGACCCCCCGGCGTTCTCGCTCACCGCCCGCAAGGACCAGCGGGTGCTCCGCGTGACCGCCGCGGGCGAGACGTCTCTCTCGACCTGCGACGTGACCGCCGCGGGCCTGCCCGTCGGCGACTGTCGCTGTGACGGCCCACTCGTCCGCGCCGACGGCGGCGTCCGCTGTCTCGACTGCGACGCCGAGTACGGTCTCCCCCGGGACGCGGCCGTCCTCGGCACGGTCTGTGAGTGCGGCCTGCCGGAGATCGCGGTCGAGCGCGGCCGACGGTTCGAACTCTGCCTCGCGCGGAACTGCGACCACTCCACGTCGCTCGACGCCGCCGTCCGCGATGCGTTCGACCGCGCGTGGGACTGCCCCGACTGCGGCGCCGACCTCCGTGTCCTCCGGCGTGGCGGCCTGTTGCTCGGCTGCGAGCGCTACCCCGACTGTGACACCGGGTACGCGATGCCGGTGGGGACGCTCGCCGGCGACTGCGACTGTGGCCTCCCCGTCTTCGAGGTCGGCTCGGGTCGGCGCTGCGTGGACTCGACCTGTGACCGGCCGCTGCCGACGGACGCCGTCGGCGACGGGTGACCGTCGCGTGACCGCAGGCTCTTTGCCCCGAGGAGCGTCTCACCCTGCATGGACGGACACCTCCGGGACGGAGTGGTGTACGCGGGCGACGACGCTCGCCACCGCTTCTACGACAGCCGCGGCTACGGCCGGTCGCTCGACGCCGCGGAGCGCTCGGAGTGGGGTCCCTCCGGCGTGGCCCTGTCCCGCGTCGAGGCGGCCCACCTCCTCGCACGCGGCGACCTCGAGGCCGTGCGTGCCGGCGACCGTCGCCTCGACTTCCGGGCCTTCCTCGCCGACGCCGAAGACCCGGGCGTCTTCCTGCGCTACCTCGTGTACGCCGACCTCCGCGAGCGGGGCTTCTACCTCTCGCCCGCCCGCGACGGCTGGCCGAACACGGCGGGCTGGGACACCGACGGAACGGACTTCGTCGTGTACTCCCGCGGGAGCGGTCCCGCGGACGGCGACGTCGAGTACCGGGTGCGCGTCGTCGGCGAGCGGACGCCGGTCACGCTCGCGGCCCTGCCGGACGTCCTCGCCGTCGTGGACGAGGAGAGTGACGTCACCTACCTCCAGACCGGCCGACAGGACCTCGCCGGCACCGGCCCGGCGACGCCGCCGGGGACCGCCTCGGGAGCGTTGCTCGCCGACCGCGCCCTCCTCTGGGACCCCCCGGCGGCGCTGTACGACGACGCCTTCTACGGGCAACCGCTCCCCGGCAGCGACCCCGACGACTCGCTCCAGCTGTCGCTCGTCGAGGCCGCCTATCTCGCGGGACGCGGGGCCGTCACGCTCGACACGGACCGGGACGCCGGGGCCGCCGCGGACTGGCCCGCGGTCGGCGACGACCCCTCGCCGACCTACGCCGCGACCGTCGCCCGCGGTCGCGCCGTCGAGGGCGACCGGTTCGACCGACGGCTGCGGACCTACGCCGCCCTCCGGGAGCGTGGTCTCGTCCCGAAGACGGGGTTCAAGTTCGGGGCCGACTACCGCACCTACGCGGACTTCGAGGACGTCGCCTCGCTCTCGCACTCGGAACTGCTGGTGCGGGTTCTCCCCGCCGACGCTCGACTGACACCCCGGGACCTCGCGCTCGACGTGCGACTCGCACACGGCGTCCGCAAGCGGATGGTGTTCGCGCTCGTCGGTGCCGACGACGGCAGTGACGACGCCATCACCTATCGCGCCGTCGAGCGGACGACGCCCTGACGGGCACCCACCCGCGGTCAGTGGTCACCGTCGCCGTCGCCGACCGGCGTGCGAGCCGCGAGGACGAACGTCTCGGGTCGGGCACTCGACGTCTCGACCCGGAAGCCGGCGTCGCGGTGGTGACCGACCGCCTCGGCGAGGGAGAACCGTTCCGCCGTCGGCGGTCCACTCTCGCCCGCTCCCTCTGCCGTCCAGTCCACGACGGCGTGGACCCCGCCCGGACGGAGCACCCGGTGAACCTCGGTGAGTGTTTCCTCGCCCGCGTACTCGTGGTACGTCATCGTCGAGTAGGCGGCGTCTAGCGCGTCGTCCGGGAACGGGAGGTCCTCGACGCCGGCAGTCACCAGTTCGACGTTGTCCGGGACGCCCTTCTCCCGGTAGCGGTCGTGCATCCCGGACTGGACGTCCACGGCGTGACACCGCCCGACGAACGGCGCGATCTCGTCGGTGTAGAAGCCGGTCCCGGAGCCGAGGTCGGCCACCGTCGTCGTGGGCGAGGGTTCGACGAGCGAGAGCAGTTCCTCTCGCGAGCAAAACCGGAATCGCGAGACGTCCTCGAGTGCCTCGGCGTTCGACAGCGGAAACGTGTGGTAGCCCATGCCCTGCATTCGTCTCCGGGGACATACCCTTTTGTGTGGCTCCTGCCCGGCTCGTTGCCTACCGCAGTTCGGGCGCGACTTCCGCGCCCAGTCGCTCGATGCAGCGCCGCATCGTGTCGGTGTCGGTGCCGGGGTGGTAGGTGCGGAAGATGACGTGGACGTCGTCGCCGAGTGCCTCGCGGTACGTCTCGAGGTCGGCGACCACCTGTTCTGGCGTCCCGAAGACCGCCCGCTCCTTCATCGCCGCGCGGGCCTCGGGGTCGAGTTCGTCAACCGACTCGCCGGAGAATATCTCCCGGTAGCGCCGCTGGAGCCAGAGGAAGCCGTCGCGCATCTGCTCCCAGGCGTCCTCGCGGGAGTCGCCGACGAAGCCGTGCTGGATGACGTAGGTCTGGTAGTCGTCAGCCGTGCCCTCGTCGTCGTGGACGCTCGACGCGTCCTCGTGACGCACCCGGACGCCCTCGACCGAGAGCGACGACGGCGCACACCACGCCGAGGCGTGCCGGGCCGCCCGGCGGACCGCCGGCTTCGCCTTGCCGCCGAACATGAGCGGAATCTCGCCGTCGGGCTTCGGCGTGACGCTGACGCCGGCGTCGGGACCGATCGGGTGGAACTCGGCGTCGTACTCGACCGGCCCCTCGGACCACGCGTCCCGGAGCACGTGGACGGTGTCGAGCAGTCGCTCGACCCGCTCCTCGCGGGGGACGCCGAAGGCGTCGAACTCGCGGGGATTCGAGCCGATGGCGAGTCCGAGTCGCAGTCGCCCACCCGAGAGGTGGTCCACCGTGGCGGCGTCCTCGGCGAGGCGAACGGGGTCGTACAGCGGCGCCAGCGCGATGCAGGTGCCGATCTCCACCTCGTCGGTCGCGGCGGCGATGGCACCCAGCGAGGGCATCGTCGCCGAGAGGTAGGCGTCCTCCTGGAAGTGGTGTTCCGACACCCAGACGGAGTCGAGACCGGCCTCGTCCGCGGCGCCGGCGAGGGCGGTCATCTCGTCGTAGATGGCCGACAGCGACCGGTCGTCGTCCGGTCGCCGCTGGCAGGTGAACAGTCCAGTGCCGATCTCCATGGCTTCGCCTGTGGTCCGCGCGGAGTAAGTCGTTCCGCTCGACCGCGCTCGGGGGGCAACTTTCTCTATCGTCGATCCCGTACCGGTCCCCGTGCGAATCGACGCCGCAGACACCGACGATGTCGAGGCGATCCGGGGAGTGGCCCGGGCGGCCTGGCAGACGGAATACCCGCTCACGCGAGAGACCGCGGAGACGTCCGTCGAGGAGTGGTACGACACCGACACCGTCCGCGAGGCCATCGCGGCCGACGACGCGGTCGTCCTGGTGGCTCGTCCGGAGGACGACACCGACCCGGAGGTGGTGGCCGGGTTCGCACACGCCGTCCTCGGTCCCGAGACGACGACGGCGGCCATCCTCCGCGTGTACGTCCACCCCGACAGCCGTCGCACCGAGGTCGGCACCGACCTCGTGGCGACGACGCTCCGGCGACTCCGGGAGCGAGGGGCCGGTCGAGTGGAGGCGATGGTGCTCGCGGAGAACGACGTCGGTAACGAGTTCTACCGCAGTCTCGGGTTCACGCTCGACCGCACCGAGGAGACGACGGTCGGCGGCGAGACGCACGAGGAGCGGGTGTACGTCCACGGCGGCTGAGACGGACCGGACGCCGACCGGCGACCGTGATTACTCGAGTTCCTCGACTATCTCCTCGACGTCGGCCTCGTCGGGGGCCTCACCGCCGCCCATGCCGGGCATCATGCCGCCCATGCCGCCCATCATGCCACCCATGCCGCCGCCCTCGATGGTCTCCTGGATGATCACCCGGTCGAGGTCGAGTTTCTGCATGACCTGCTGGGCGACCTGCTGCTTCGAGAACATCCACTGCTGATTCATGGTCAACTCGGGGGTGGCCTCGATGTACAGCGTCTCCTTCTCAACGGTCTGGACTTCGGTCTCGGGTTCGGTCGGCGCTGCGTCTTCCTCGTCGTCACCGTCGGTCTCGTCCCCGTCCGCGGTCTCTTCGGTCTCGTCGTCCTCGTCGGGGTCCCGTTCGACGACGACCTCCTCCTCGACCTCGTCGGTCTGTATCCACATCTCGAGGTCCACGTCCACGTACATCGAGAGCAGTCCCTTCGCCTGTTCGACGCGGTCCTCGACCTGCTCGACGATCTCGTAGTCGTACTCGACGTCCTGTCCCGCCAGCGGGTGGTTGAAGTCCACGCGGGCGCGCCCGCCGATGATCGTCTCGACGAAGCCCTGTTCGCCGTCCACCTGGACGTTTGCGCCCGGGTAGCGGTCGTCCTCGGGAATCTTCTCGACGCTGACGGTGCGGACCTCGTCGGGGTCCTGTTCGCCGAAGGCCTCCGCCGCGGGGACGACGACGGAGCCGGACTCGCCGGCCTCGCGGCCGATCACGTCGTCTTCGACGGGTCCGAACAGGCCGCCCTCGCCGAGGACGACGGTCCGCGGACCGAAGGACTGGCCCTGGGTGTCCACGCCCTCCTCCTCGGCGACCTCCTCGTCGGTGGTGTCCACGAGTTGGTCGGTCTCGACGGTCCTGGCCGTGTACTCCATCCGGACGAAGTCGCCCGTCTGTAGTCCCTCGGATTTGGTCTCCTCGTCGGCCTCGGCCTCGCCGTCGCCCTCCCCGGCGTGGTCGTGACTCTCCTCCTCGGCGTGGTCGTGGTCTTCCCCGTGGTCGTGGTCGTGGTCGTGTTCGTCCTCGTCGTCGCTCATGTCCGCTCGTACCGTCTCACGGGTAAAAGCATGTGCGTTTCGCGGTCCACGGCGACCGACAGCGGTAAATCGCCCGCCGCCGGCCGACCGGTATGTTCGAGGTCGAACTGAAGGTCCGGGCCGACCACGAGGCCGTCCGAGACCGCCTGGCCGCGGTGGACGCGACCCGCGAGGCCGTCGTCCGCCAGACCGACACCTACTACGACGCCCCCGACCGCTCGTTCGCGGAGACGGACGAGGCACTCAGGATTCGCCGCGAGGAACCGGCCGACCCGCCGGTGTCACCGCCCGCTCGCGACGCCGACCCTGCCGCCGACGCGGTCGTGGAACTCACCTACAAGGGACCGAAGGTGGACGACACCTCCAAGACCCGCGTCGAACACGAGACGACCGTCGGCGACGGGGCGGCGACCGACAGCCTCCTCCGCGGACTGGGCTACGACCCGGCGGCCACGGTCGCCAAGGCTCGCGAACGGTACGCACTCCCCGAGGGGACGGTCACGCTCGACGCCGTCGCCGGTCTCGGTACGTTCGTCGAGGTCGAGACCGACGTCGCCGACGAGTCGGCGGTGCCCGCGGCCCGCGACCGACTGCGCGCCCTCCTTCGCGACCTCGACCTCGACCCCGACGCCGGCATCCGCACCTCGTACCTCGGCCTCCGCCTCGGCGGCGAGGAGTGACTCGTTATACACTGGGGTTATACGAACGACCCGTGCTGTTTCCGCAAGTTATAGACACGCCGGACCGAAACTCGGTGACGATGACCGAGAGGAACGTGCGGGTACACGACGCGGCGGCACCCGCCGTCGAGGACCAGGAGATAGAGATCGTCGAGCGAAAGGGGATCGGCCACCCCGACTCCATCTGCGACGGCGTGGCCGAGGCAGTCTCGCGGGCGCTGGCCCGGACCTACCGCGAGCGTGTCGGTCACTACCTCCACTTCAACACCGACGAGGCGCAACTGGTGGCGGGCGAGTCGGCACCGACCTACGGCGGCGGCGACGTGATCGAACCCATCTACCTGCTGATCGTCGGCCGCGCGACGAAGGAGTACGAGGGCACGACGATCCCGACGGAGACGGTGGCGCTCCGGGCCGCCCGCGAGTACCTCGCCGAGCACGTGCCACGGCTCACGTTCGGCGAGGACATCGTCGTGGACGTGGACCTGGGCGAGGGCTCGGGCGACCTGAAGGAGGTCTTCGGCGACGGCAGCGTCCCGA
>CAZEIO010000061.1:0-574 GCA_964512525.1 uncultured Halobacteriales archaeon | reverse complement strand
CCACGCGCCGTACTCCGAGACGGAGCGGGTGGTCCTCGAGGTCGAACGGCGCGTCCGCCGCGAGTTCGACGCCGTCGGTCCCGACGTGAAGGTGATGGGCAAGCGCGAGGACGACCACGTGGACCTGACCGTCGCGGCGGCCATCGTGGACGAGTACGTCGCGGACCTTGCGGAGTATCGCGCCGTCGTCGAAGAGGTCGAGACGTTCGTCGGCGACGTGGCCCGCGAGTACACCGACCGGTCGGTGGACGTCTTCGTCAACACGGCCGACGACTACGAGGACGGGTCGGTGTACCTCACCGTGACGGGGACGAGCGCCGAACAGGGGGACGACGGCTCCGTCGGCCGTGGCAACCGCGTCAGCGGTCTCATCACGCCGAACCGCTCGATGTCGATGGAGGCCACGAGCGGCAAGAACCCCGTCAACCACATCGGCAAGATATACAACCTCCTCGCCACCCAGACCGCCCGCGCCGTCGTGGACGAGGTCGTGGGCATCCGCGACCTGCGGATTCGCCTGCTCAGCCAGATCGGCCGCCCGATCGACCAGCCACACCTCGCCGACGCCCACGTC
>CAZEIO010000060.1:0-10327 GCA_964512525.1 uncultured Halobacteriales archaeon | reverse complement strand
GCACGTACGACACCCAGCCGTACATCCTGATGAACTACCAGGACGACGTCTCCTCTTTGTACACGCTGGCACACGAACTCGGGCACTCGATGCACTCCGTCCTCGCGAACGAGCGCCAACCGTGGCAGTACGCCGACTACGAGATATTCGTCGCCGAGGTGGCCTCCACGGTGAACGAGACGCTTCTCACCTACCACCTGCTGGAGAACGCCGAGGACGACGAACTCCGCGCCCACGCCGTGGACCAGTACCTCGAGCGGTTCCGCTCGACGCTGTTCCGGCAGACGATGTTCGCGGACTTCGAACAGCGCATCCACGAACGCGTCGAGGACGACGAGGCACTGACGCCGGACGTGTTCGACGAGGTGTACGGCGACGTCAAGGGCGAGTTCTACGACCACGACCACGTCGTCGTGGACGACCGCATCCGCCGCGAGTGGATGCGCATCCCCCACTTCTACTACAACTTCTACGTGTACCAGTACGCCACCGGCGTCTCCGCGGCGGCGGCCATCGTGGACCGCATCCGCGAGGAGGGACAGTCGGCGGCGGCGGACTACCGGGACGCCCTCGCGGCCGGCGGCAGCGAGTACCCCATCGACGTCCTCGAGACCGCGGGCGTGGACATGACCGACTCGGCGCCCATCGACGCCGCCGTCGAGACCTACGACGGCTTTCTCGACCGCGCCGAGGACCTCGTGGACACGTCCGCCTGAGGCTCCGGAACAGCCAAGCCACTCGCCGCCCACTCCGCGGCCGTGATAGAGAGCGTCAACCCGGCGACCGGCGAGGTCGTCGATACCCACGAGACGCCCGACGAGGCGGCCGTCGAGGCGGCCGTCGCGGACGCGTGGTACGCCTTCGAGGACTGGCGCGACCGCCCGCTGCGAGAGCGAGAGACACTTCTGGCGGACGCGGCCGACGTCCTCCGGGCGGACCGCGACCGCTTCGCCCGCGTGATGACCGCCGAGATGGGCAAGCCCGTCACACAGGCTCGCTCCGAGGTCGAAAAGTGTGCGTGGGTCTGCGAGCACTACGCCGAACACGCGAACGCCTACCTCGCGGCCGTCACCCACCCCTCCGACCCGGGGACGGACGTGCGGACGGTCCACGAGCCACTCGGTCCCGTCCTCGCGGCGATGCCGTGGAACTTCCCGCTCTGGCAGGTGTTTCGCTTCGCCGCCCCTGCCCTCGCCGCCGGCAACGTCGCGCTCCTGAAACACGCCCCCTCGGTCCCCGGGTGTGCGGCGGTGGCCGCGGAGGTGTTCGACCGTGCCGGCGCGCCCGAGGGCGTCTTCGCCGACCTCACGGTCGAGACGGAGCGCGTGCCCGACCTCGCCGCGGACCTCCTCGCGGACGACCGGGTCCGCGCTGCGACGCTCACCGGCAGCGGTCCGGCGGGGGCGTCGCTGGCGAGCGAGGCGGGCGAGAACCTGAAGAAGACGGTCCTCGAACTCGGCGGCAGTGACCCCTTCGTCGTCCTCGACGACGCCGACCTAGAGGCGGCCCTCGACGCCGGCACGACCGCCCGCACGCTCAACGGCGGCCAGTCCTGCATCGCCGCCAAGCGCTTTCTCGTCCACGAGGCGGTGTACGACGAGTTCCGGGACGGTCTCTGCGAGCGGTTCGCGGCCCTCTCTGTCGGCGACCCGACCGACCCCGACACCGACGTCGGTCCGCTGGCCGGCCCGGACCACCGCGACCGCCTCGCCGAGCAGGTCGAGGCGACGTTGGCGGCCGGTGCTCGCGCCCCCGTCGGCGGCATCCCGAGCGACCGCGAGGGGGCGTTCTACCCGCCGACGGTCCTCGTGGACGTGCCCGACGGCTGTCCGGCGACCGACGAGGAACTGTTCGGTCCCGTCGCCGCCCTCTTTCGGGTTGCGGACGAGTCCGAGGCGATAGCGCGGGCGAACGCGACGGACTACGGTCTCGGTGCCTCCGTCTGGACCGCCGACCGCGACCGTGGTCGTCGCGTCGCTGAGGCGGTCGAGGCCGGCTGTGTGTACGTCAACCAACTCACGAAGTCGGACCCGCGGGTCCCCTTCGGCGGCGTGAAGCGGTCGGGCTACGGCCGCGAACTCGGCGGTGTCGGCATCCGGGAGTTCGTCAACCGCAAGACGGTCTGGGTGGAGTGAGCGGGGGTCTCCACTCGCTCACTCGCCGGTCGGCGGTCAGTGATTCCGGTGACGCCGCGTAACCGTCAGCGCGTCGCGCCGGCCTCGGGACGGTCCCGCTCCGTGATCCCGGCGTCGTCCTGTCGTCCTGCCTCGTCGTCCGCGGCGAGTTCCTCGTCCGCCCAGTCGGCGAGTGCCGCGGCGAGCGTCAGGACTGCCCGCTCGTGGTCGGCCTTCGTGGCCTTGAACGCCACGGGCGCCACGCCGTGGTCCTCGTACTCTCGCAGGCGCTCCGCGTCCATCCCGTCGGCCTCGAACTCCGCCCTGACGGCGGCCAGTAGCCGATGCAGGTGGATCACGTGACTCGTCCGCAGTTCGCCCACCATACTTGTGTTTTCGTGCCGACGACGGAATAACGCTCCGGTGACTGAAACGACAGTTTTCCTCGGGCGGCCGGCGTCCACGCCGAGTCGGCGCTCCGTGACGCCCGCTCACTCCGCCCGGCGGCCGAACGCGAACAGGCAGGTGGGTGTCCGGCCGCCGTCGGGGTCCAGATGTCCGGTGACGGCGTCGTCGGCGAACGTCAGCCCGCAGCCGCCGAGGTCGCGGTGAGCCCAGGTCGCGAGGTAGAGTCGCCCGAGGACGACGCCGGCCTCTAGCTGGGCCAGCCGGTAGGCACGGTCGCCGAGACGGCCGACGAGGGCGTCGAGGTCGGTGATCATGTAGCAGTTGACGTGGGCCTCGTCCGCGTGCCGCTGGCCGAGTGCGAGCCGTCCCGTGTCCGCACGGCTCGTCTCGCCGAGTCGCACCAGTTCCTCCGCCGCCGGCCGGTAGCGATAGTGGCCGTCCCGGAGCCCCTCGACGCCGGTCGTCAGCAGGTGACAGTCACCGTACGAGAGCCCGGGCCGTTGCACGTCGGCGTCCGCTCCGAGTCGCCACTCGCCCGGCACGCCCCGGGTCGCGCGGTCGAGGATCGTCGCCACCTGCCGGCGCGTCGGGCCGCGTGTCGCGTACTCGCGGCAGGAGCCGCGGCGACGGACCGTCTCGTGTAGCGGTCGGGCGCTGGCCGTCGTCGGGTCCACGGGGTCGAGGGCGACTCGCTCGCTCGCCTCCGTCCCGGCGTCGTCGTCTGCCGCCACGCCTCCCACGGGACCGGCCTCGACGCACCGCCGGCGCCACGCCGCGGCTGCCGCCCCGTCCGGGAGCGTGCTCTGGCGCCACGCCGCGCGGACGAGCGAGTGCTCCCGGGTGACCGGCCCCGCCGGCACAGTCTCGGGGGTCGCGCCGCCGGGGTCGCGGGCCGCAGGTGCCGGGCCCCCCCGACCGAGGGGAACGAGGGCGACGGGCAGTTCCTCGTCGGTGTCCACGCCGACGACGTCCGCAACCGTCTCGTCGGCGAAACTGCCGACGACGCTCGCCCGGTAGCCGCAGGCGTGGGCGGTCGCCAGGAGGTTCGCGGTCACCGTGCCGGCGTCCCAGAGGACGTGGCGGTAGGTGCGGTCGCCGTAGCGGTAGGCGTTGCGCCACCAGTCCGAGGTGAGGACCGCCGTCACCGGCGCGTCGGCGACGCCCGTCCGGGCGGTGCCAGACGACTCGCTGCCCACCCCCGCGTCCCGGTCGCCGACCGCCCGAGCGAGAGTTCCCCGGTGGTCCCCGTCACGGACGTCGTCGAGGGCGAATCCGTCGGGGTCGAAGTGGAAGACGCCGGCCGGGAGGTCCGGCAGGCCCCCTGCGACGAGGTAGAGTTCGACGTGGTACTTCCGGCCCGTACAGGAGGCCGCACGAAACCGGACTCGCTCGCCGTCGCGGTCCACCACCTGCGTCACCCCGCCGGCCTCGTAACAGAGCGTGGCGACCGCCTCCCGGTCCACGGTCGGCCCCGGAGCGCCGTCCGGGCGGCCCGCTCGCGGGTCCGGACTGGCCTGCGCGACGGCAGACAGCGCCGGTACCTGCGTCGGACGCACGCCCGGTAGGGACGTCCGCGGCCTGTCGGCGTACTCCTTCCAGAGTCGCGGCTTCGCGGCGGGGTCCGGGTCCGGCGTCAGGCTCTCTGGCATCGGCTCCGTCAGCGACAGTTTCGTCCGCTCGTGGTACTCGCGGGCGCCGACCATCTCACTCCCTCCGGGGTGGTGTTGCCCTCGCCGCCGGTCGTCGCCGGCCGGCATCGCAGTTCTGTCTCGCCACGGCCTCGCTCATCGTCGCCGGCGAGTTAACGCTTCGGCCCCCCCGGCAGCGACTCACACGCCCCGGACGGCCGCCGAGAGAAAGTCACAAGCCGGTCGCGCCCCGCCTGCTCTCGTGGACGAGGTCGTTGACTGGCTCCGCGACCGTCCCTACTACCGGAACCAGGTGTGGGACTACCGCGTCGAACCGGGTCGGACGGCGACCAGCGAGGCGGTGGACCTCGACTCGCGACTCGCGAGCGCCCTCGCGGACCGCGGCATCGAGACGCTCTACCGCCACCAGGCCGAGGCCGTCGGGGCGGTGCGAGACGGCGAGAACGTCGTCCTCGCGACGCCGACGGCCAGCGGCAAAAGCCTCGCGTACACGGTGCCGGCGGTCGAGCGTGCGATGGACCGCGCGGCGACGACGCTGTACGTCGCTCCACAGCGGGCGCTCATCAACGACCAGGAGGAGACGCTGTCCGCCCTCGCCCGCGACCTCGGCTTCGGCAGTCGCGTGGACGTCGCCCAGTACACGGGCCGTCTCGACCGCTCGGAGAAGGAAGCCGTGCGCGAACGCCGACCCACCGTGTTGCTGACGACGCCGGACATGCTCCACTACGGCATCCTCCCGCACGGTCACCGTCTCTGGGACTGGTTCCTCGAGCGGCTGGAGACGGTCGTCGTGGACGAGGTCCACGAGTACCGCGGCGTCTTCGGCAGTCACGTCTCGCTGCTTTTCCGCCGGCTGAACCGCGTCTGCGAGCGCTTCGGTGCCGACCCGCAGTACGTCTGCTGTTCGGCGACCATCGGCAACCCCACCGACCACGCGGCGACCGTCACCGGTTGCCCGGCGGACTCCTTCCGGACGGTGACGACCGACGACAGCGCGACCGGTCCGACGCACTGGGTCGTCTGGAACCCGCCGGAACACGACGGCGGCGGCACCGGTCGCCGGCGGTCGAGCCATGTCGAGACGAAGCGACTGTTCGTGGACCTCGTCTCGCGCGGCCTCCAGACCGTCGCCTTCACCCGGTCCCGACAGACCGCCGAGCGGTACGCGAGCGAGTCGGCCGAAGACCTCCGGGAGCGGGGCGACCCCGACCTCGCCGACGCGGTCGCGGCCTACCAGGCGGCCCTGCCCCGCGAACACCGCGCCGAGATAGAGAGGGGTCTGCACGACGGCGAGACGCGCGGCGTCTGGAGCACGAACGCACTGGAACTCGGCGTGGACGTCGGCGGTCTCGACGCCGTCCTCGTGGACGGCTACCCCGGGACGCGGATGGCGACGACCCAGCAGGCGGGCCGCGCCGGCCGCGGCACCGACCCGAGCCTCGTGGTGCTGGTGACCGGCGAGGACCAGCTCGACCAGTACGTCGCCCGCAATCCCGACACCCTGTTCGACGGCGACCCCGAGGACGCCGTCGCCAACCCCCGCAACGAGCGACTCCTCCCCGGACACGTCCGCTCGGCGGCCCGCGAGAACTGGCTCCGCCGCGCCGACGAGGCCCACTTCGGCTCCGCGTTTCCGGACGTCGTCGCCGACTTGGCCGACCGGGGCGTCCTCGAGCGACGCGACCACCGCGACGGCACGCGCTGGACGTACGCCGCCGGCGACAGTCCCCAACACGACCTCTCGCTGCGCTCGGTCGGCGACCGCGAGATAGACCTGATCGAGCGCGCGAGCGGCGACCGAGTCGCGGCCCTGCCGTTCGGGGACGCCCTGCACGACGCCCACCCTGGCGCCATCTACCACCACCAGGGGCGGCGCTACGAGGTGAGCGACCTGGACCTCGACCGCGACCGCGCGGAACTCTCCCAGACGTGGGCGGACTGGTACACGCAGGTCCTCACGGAGAAGAGCGTCTCCGTCGGGACGGTCCGGCGGACGCGGGACCTCCCCTCGGGCGCGACGGTGCACTTCGCCGACGTCACCGTCGCCGAACGGGTCGTCGGCTACGAGCGCCGCGACGCGACGACCGGCGAGCGACTGGACCGGGTGGCACTGGACCTCCCCGAGACGACGCTACAGACGGAGGCACTCTACTACACGCTCCCGGCGGACGTGGAACGGCGGCTCCGGGGCCGCGCGGCCGAGACGGCCAGCCCGGGGACCGACACCGACGGGGCGGCGGCAGACGGCGGCGCGGTCGGTCGCGCGACGCCCTCGGCGGCCGCGGAGTGGGCCTTCGCCGGCGCGCTCCACGCCGCCGAACACGCCACCATCGCCCTGTTTCCCCTGCAACTGCTCTGTGACCGCCGGGACGTGGGCGGGCTCTCGACGCCGTCTCACCCCGGGACCGGCCGGCCGACGGTGTTCGTGTATGACGGCCACCCCGGCGGCGTCGGCCTGACGCGGTCGGCGTACGACGAGGTCGAGGCGCTCCTCGACGACACCCGCTCGCTGGTGGCCGGATGTGACTGCGAGAGCGGCTGCCCGGCCTGCGTGCAGTCGCCACACTGCGGCAACGCGAACGAGCCGCTGGAGGCGGGGCTCGCGGTCGAACTCGTTGACGCACTGCTCTCCGGGTGAGCGGTCAGAGCGAGTCCATCGCCGTCCACTCGTCGGGGCCGGCGTCCACGCCACGGACGCGTACCTCGCTGCCGGTCTCCGTCTCCCGGACGGCGACCATGCCGTCGAACGGCTGGGCCAGCATCCCCGGGTCCTCGGCGGACTCGTCGAGGACGTACGCGCCGCGGTAGTTGGCGTCGGCGGTCCGCCGGGTCAGGACGTGGACGAAGCGGTACACGCGCTGGACGTCGGCGTACATCAGCATCGTCGAGAGGGTGTGGACTCCGAGCGCGAAGTCGAGACCGGCCTCGTGGTAGCGACGCATGAACCCGGAGACGCCGATTCCGATACCGGTCAGGTCGCCGGGGTCGTGTGCGTACTCTCGCGTCGGCGTGCTGTCGAGTTCGTCCCCGAAGCCGGTCGAGCGCTGGTCGGTGACGCAGTCCACGACTGCGACGTGGTCCTCGGGTATCGACGGGTGGACGGCCCGGTACTCCTCGACGACGTCCTCGGCATCCAGACGGGTGCTGACGAACCCCCGGGCGCCGTCGCGGTCGGGCGTGGCCCCGGCCAGCAGGCGGTGTAACAGCGCACGCTTCCGGTTCATCGGCGGTCCGGCGACCAGCAGCGACGTGCCGCGTGGCGTCTCCCCGAGCCACGGTAGCGCCGCTGCCGCCTCACCACCCTCCCGTTGGCCGTCCCCGTCGGCCCCACTACTCACACTCGTACTATCCGTGCCATCCCTCTTAGACCTCTCGCCGTCGTGACGCCGCCACGGTCGGGGCGCGACCGGGCCGTTCGCCGCGGACGGGTCCCGGACGGCCGGGCCCGGCACGGCCGCGAAGGGAGACAGTTAACCTCGCCCGCCCGCACGGTCCGGTATGCGAGTCCTGGTCACCGACCCGATCGCCGACCGCGGCCTCGAACTGTTGCGGTCGGCCGGTCACGAGGTCGAGACCGGCTACGACCTCGCTGGAGAGGGCCTCCGGTCGGCGGTCGCCGACGCACACGGCCTCGTAGTTCGGTCGGGCACCGAGGTGGACGCCGACCTCCTGTCGGCCGCGGAGGAACTGGTCGTCGTCGCCCGCGCCGGTATCGGCGTGGACAACATCGACGTCGAGGCGGCGACCGACCGCGGGGTCGTCGTCGCGAACGCGCCGGAGGGCAACGTCCGCGCCGCCGCCGAGCACACCGTCGCGATGACGTTTGCGACCGCCCGCTCGATCCCACAGGCCCACGCCCGTCTCAAGAGCGGCGACTGGGCGAAGGGCGACTACCTCGGCCGCGAGGTCGGCGAGGCGACGGTCGGTCTCGTCGGTCTCGGCCGCGTCGGCCAGCAGGTCGCCCGTCGGCTGGACGCTCTCGGCAGCGAGGTCGTCGCCTACGACCCCTACATCAGCGAGGAGCGCGCGACACAGGTGGGTGTCAACCTCCTCGACCTCGACGCCTGTCTCGACCGCGCCGACGTGCTCTCGATACACACGCCGCTCACCCCGGAGACCGCGGGGCTGATCGGCGAGGACGAACTCGCCCAGCTCGAGGGTGGCTACCTCGTGAACTGCGCCCGCGGCGGCGTCGTGGACGAGGCCGCTCTCGCCGCGGCCGTCAACGACGGCGTCCTCGACGGGGCCGCGGTTGACGTCTTCGAGGACGAACCGGTCGCCGAGGACAACCCGCTACTGGCCGTCGAGGACGTCGTCGTCACGCCCCACCTCGGCGCCTCGACGGCGGCCGCACAGGAAAACGTCGCGACCTCCGCGGCCGAGGCCGTCCTCGCGGCCTTCCGCGGCGACCCCGTCGTCAACGCCCTGAACGCCCCGAGCGTTGACGAGAGCGCCTTCCCGCGGATCGAACCGTACCTCGACGTGGCCGAGACCGCGGGTCGCATCGCGACGCAGTTGCTCGATGACCGCGTCGAGTCCGTCGAGGTGTCCTACCGCGGCGACATCGCCGCCGAGGACGTCGAACTGGTCA
Organism: uncultured Halobacteriales archaeon; assembly: GCA_964512525.1. Classification (GTDB taxonomy): domain Archaea; phylum Halobacteriota; class Halobacteria; order Halobacteriales; family SW-7-71-33; genus SW-7-71-33. The sequence goes on along the minus strand of CAZEIO010000060.1, from coordinate 1,565 downwards.
CCGCCGCCGCCCTGCAGGGCGTCTTCGCCCCCTCCGAGTGGCGGGTCAACGCCGTCAACGCCCACAGCGTCGCCGAGAGCCGTGGGGTGGCGGTCCACGAGACGAAGTCCCGTCAGAGCGAGGACTTCCAGTCGCTGGTGACCGTCACCGTGGGTGACGACGACCGCGAGATGGCCGTCTGTGGCACGCTCTTCGCCGACGACGACCCCCGCATCGTCCGCGTGGACGGCTACCGCGTTGACGCCGTCCCCGGCGTGCGGATGCTCGTCCTCCGCAACGAGGACGTCCCCGGCGTCATCGGCTTCGTCGGAACCGTTCTCGGCGACAACGACATCAACATCGCGGGGATGTTCAACGGCCGCGAGACCATCGGCGGCGAGGCGCTGACGCTGTACACCCTCGACGACCCCGTCCCCGACGAGGTGCGCGACACGCTCCTCGCCGACGACCGCATCACCGAGGTGCGCGTGCTCACCCTCGACTGACGGGTCGTCGGTCACCACCACCACACTCCTCTCGCCCGTCCTCGCTACTGTCCGCGCTCCAGCACCCTCGTCAGCGCCGACAGGAGGCGCCGCACCGGTCCCGCCTCGCTCCCGCCCGCGTCGATACCGTCGTCGTCGGTTCGATCGGGTGGCTCGGGGGCCGTGACGTTCCATCCCTCGTGGCGTTCGGCGAGACGCTCGTAGCGGGCGGCCGTCTGCCGCCGTCGCCGGCGTGCCCGCCGCACCTCCGTCTCACGTCGCTCGACCTCTCGTCGCAGTTCCTCGACACGGTGCTCCACCCGCCGCAGGTCGGCCCACCGGACGGCGACCCGGCCCGGGTCGTCGTCCGCGGGGACGGCCGACCACCGCGTGGCCGGCCGTGACTCCTCGGGAGCCAGCGGGGGTCCGCCGTCGGCCGCGACCTCGCGACCGCCGACCTGTGGCGTCGTCTCCGTCGAATCGTCCTCGTCCGTCCCGTCGCGCATCGGGTAGGGCACTCTCTGTTCGCCGGGCGTAAATCCCCGGCAGACGGCCGTCTGACTCCTCAGAGTTCCGCGAGGACGCCCTCGACATCGGCCGGTACCGGCTCCGGGTCGGTCCCCGCGCGAGCCGCCTCGTCCGGGTCCTTCAGCAGGTGTCCGGTCGTCAGACAGACGACGGACTCGTCGCTCTCGACGACGCCCCGGTCGCGCAGTTCCCGCAGGCCGGCGAGTGCCGCCGCCGACGCCGGCTCGACGCCGACGCCCTCGCCCGCGAGGTCCCGCTGGGCGGCCGTGATGGCGTCGTCGGCCACGGCGACGGCGGTGCCGCCCGTCTCTCGCACGCCCGGCAGTGCCTTCGGCGCGTTCACGGGGTTGCCGATGCGGATGGCCGTCGCCCGCGTCTCGACCGACTCCCAGCGCCGCACGGACTCCCGGCCCTCCTCGACGGCCTCGACCAGCGGCGCGGCGCCGGCGGCCTGTGCCGGCGTCAGCATCGGCACCTCGTCGGCGATGAGTGCCCCGGCCGCGACGAGTTCGCGAAACGCCTTGTAGAGGGCGGCGGTGTTGCCGGCGTTGCCCGCCGGCAGGACGATCCGGT
>CAZEIO010000059.1:0-10532 GCA_964512525.1 uncultured Halobacteriales archaeon | reverse complement strand
GAGTGCGCCGACCAGCCCCCACAGTGCGGCCTCGCGACGCGGTGGTCGAACTGGCCGTCCCCCGGGACGCTGGTCGTCGCTCGCTCCGCCGCCGGCGCCCGCGGTCACTCGCTCGTCGCCACCGCCTCGATCTCGACGTCGAAGCCGGCGGGCAGGTCGGCGACGGCCACCGCACTCCGAGCCGGCGGGTCGTCGTCGAAGTACGCCGCGTAGGCTTCGTTTATTGCGTCGTAGTCCTCGATGTCGGCCATGTAGATGGTGGTCTTCAGGACGTCACCCGTCGAGCAATCGGCCGCCTCGAGGACCGCCTCGAGGTTGTCGAGGGCCTGTCTCGTCTGGCGCTCGACCGAGCGGTCGTCGAGGTGGTCGCCGTCGGGCGTGATAGCTACCTGCCCGGCGGTGAAGACCAGACCGCTCGCGGCCGTCGCCTGACTGTACGCGCCCACCGCGGCGGGAGCCTCGTCGGTGTGGACCGTTCGTTTCACGCCTTGCGCCTCGGGCGGGCGTAACTTGAATCGGTCGGGGTCGGAGCGACGGTCAGGTCAACACCTCCACATTGTAGCCGGCGTCCGAGAGTGCCGCGAGGAGGTCGTTCACGTGGTCCCTGCCGCGCGTCTCGAGGTCGAGTTCGACCTCGGCGGCGTTCATCTCGACGTCGCGAGAGGTCCGGTCGTGGTCGATGGCAAGGATGTTCGCGCGGTGGTCCGCGAGAACCTCGAGAAACGACTCTAGCGCGCCCGGACGGTCCTTGAGGACGGTGCGTATCTGCAGGTAGCGCCCGGTGCGGACCAGTCCGCGCGTGATCACCGTCGTGAGAACGTTCATGTCGATATTCCCGCCACAGAGGGCGGGGACGACTATCTCGCCGTCGTCGTAGTCGAAGGCCTCCGCCAGCATCGCCGCGACGCCGACGGCACCCGCTCCCTCCACGAGCGACTTCGACCGCTCCAGCAGGTGTGTCACGGCCATGGCGATGTCCTCGTCGGAGACGGTGACGACCTCGTCCACCCGCTCTTGGATGACGGGGAACGTCTCCTCGCCGACGCTCCGCGTCGCGATGCCGTCGGCGATGGTGTCCACCCCGTCGAGCGTCTCGATGGTGCCTTTTTCGAGCGAGCGAGCGGCCGAGTTCGCACCCTCGGACTGGACCCCGACCACTCGCACGTCGTCCAGGAGGCCCTTCAGCGCCGTCGCCGTGCCGCTGATGAGACCGCCACCCCCGATGGCGACCACTACGGTGTCCACCGTCGGGAGGTCCCGAGCTATCTCGAGGCCGAGCGTGCCCTGTCCGGCCATCACCATCGGGTCGTCGAAGGCGTGAACGTAGGTCCGGTCCTCGGTGCGCTCTATCTCGTGGGCGCGTCTGGCGGCCTCGTCGTAGTCCGTGCCGTGGAGGACGACGTCACCCCCGTAACTCTTGGTCGCCTTCACCTTCGCGATGGGGGCGTTTTCCGGCATGACGATGGTCGCGTCAACCCCCTCTTTCGTCGCCGCGAGCGCCACGCCCTGGGCGTGGTTGCCCGCGCTCGCGGTGACGACGCCAGCCTCGCGGTCCGCCGGCGAGAGCGTCGCGATGCGGTTGGTCGCCCCGCGGATCTTGAACGACCCCGTCCGCTGGCGGTTCTCCATCTTCAGGTGGACCTCAGCCCCGGTCATGTCCGAGAACGTCTGTGAGTACTCCGTCCCGGTGTGCCGGGCCGTCTCCCGAACCCGTGGCTCCGCCTCGAGGACGTCGTCGAGGTCTATCATTCGACGCCCGTACCGACGGAGGCGATTTAACTGTTGTCCGGCCGGTCGCGTGGCCCGCACCGACCCCCCGGCGTCCCCGCGGGACACGGACCTGCCGGAGTCGGCAGGCTTTGGTGGGCCGGCCCGCTCCCCTCGTTCGTGACGGCGGGGAGCGGCGGTCGTGACGGGAGCGACGAAGACAGCGGCGGTGCCCCCGCGACGCGGCCGGACCGGGCGACCGACGACGCCAAGGCAGACTCGCCGGACCACGGCCTCGGGGCGCTCACCGACGTCTGGCGGCGGGTGTTCTCGCTGTCGTGGCCGGTCGGCGTCGAACACACGACGCGGACGCTGATGCGGACGACGGACGTCCTCGTGACGGGGTTTTTCTCCCCGGCGGCAATCGCCGCGGTCGGTCTCGCGGACCTCTACGCCCGCTTTCCCCTGCGGATCGGACTGGGACTCGGCGGCGGTGCTATCGCGCTGTCGAGCCAAGACACCGGCGCCGGAGCGGAGCGCAACCGCGACGAGGCGGTGACCACGGCGCTGTTGCTCGGTCTCGTGACGGGCGTCCCGTTCGTCCTCGTCGGGTTGCTGGTCGCACCCGAACTGATCGCACTGCTCGGGGCGCCGCGGACCGTCGCACAGATGGGCGGTACGTACCTCGCGGTCGTGTTCGCGACCGCGCCGGCGAGACACGTCGCACTGGTCGCCGCCCGATCTCTCCAGGGAACCGGCGACACGCGGACGCCCATGTACGTCAACATCGTCGCCAACCTCGCGAACGTCGCCGGGTCGGTGGTGTTCGGACTGGGTCTCTACGGCGCGCCCCGACTCGGCATCTACGGCGTCGGTCTCGCCACGGCGGCGGCGAACGTCCTCTCGGCCGTGGCCTTCCTCGCCGCCCTGCACACCGACTGGGCGGAGGCCGGTCTCGCCCGGCCGCGAGACCCCGTCATCGCCCGCCAGCTAGTGACGCTCGCCGCGCCGAAGATAGCCGAGGGCTTCGCGGCGACGGCCGCGGAGTTCCCGTTTAACGCCATCCTCCTCGGCTTCGGCACGTCGGTCAACGCCGCCTTCCAAGTTGGACGGCGCGCCTACCAGCAGGTGACGGCGCCGCTGTCGCGGGGGTACAACGTCGCCGCGAACGTCGTCGTGGGAGCCGCACTCGGTGCCGGCGACCCCGACCGTGCCCGCTTCGAAGGGTGGGCGACGACGCTCCTCGGCGTCCTCACCGTCGGCGGACTGGGTCTCGGACTCGCCGTCGCCGCCCGGCCGTTCGTCGCACTGTTCACCGGGGACCCGGAGACGATTCGCTTCGCGACGGCCTTCGCCCGCGTGTACGGCTTCTCGGCACCGGCACTCGTCGGCTTCCTCGTCCTGTCGGGGGCACTCCAAGGTGCAAGCGAGACGCGACTCCCGTTCGTCGCCCGGGTCAGTGGCACCGCCGGTGGACTCCTCGGCCTCACGTATCTCCTCGGCGTCGTCCTCGGAATCGGAGCCACCGGTGCGTACCTCGGCATCGCCGCCTCCTACGTCTGGATGGCCGGATTCGGGGTCGCCGCCTTCCACTACACGGACTGGGCGGGACGAGCGACGGGGATGATGGCCGACCGCGGCACTCGACCGGGTGACGAGGGGGAAACGGAGTCCGACCCCGACCCCGGGGACGACTGAGGACACGAGACACTCTCGGTCCGCGTCACGTCACCGGGGAGGGAGAGAGTGGACACTCGGTGGTGCCGGTCGCGACACTCGTGGTCCTCGTCGGGGGCGGTGCAGTCTGGGTCTCCGCGACCGTGGGCCGTACCGTGGAGGTGATGGTCGCGTCTCGGTACGAGGCGGTCGTCCGGACCGGGCTCGACGCGGAGCCGTCACTGGCTGTCGCGGCGGGCGCCTCACGGGTCCTCGACGGGACGAGCGAGGCGAGAGAGCGAGTGACCGTTCACATCGACTCCGGGGCGGCGACGCCGAGGACGCCGAGGGCGTTGCCCACCGTCTCGCGGGCGGCGGCCACGAGCGCGAGGCGGGCCGCGCGGGTCTCCGCGTCGTCGGCGGTCAACACCGGACACTCCCGGTAGAACGCGTTGAACCCCTCGGCGAACTCGCGGGCGTAGGTGGCGACGCCGTGGGGTTCCCGGTCGGCGGCGGCGGACTCGACGACGGCCGGGAACCTGGCGACGGTCCGCGCGAGGTCGCGGGCCTCCGGCGCCGTGAGCGCACCGGGTTCGACCGCCTCGGGAACCGACTGCCCCTCGCGTTCGGCCCGGTCGAGGATGCCACAGCAGCGGGCGTGGACGTACTGGACGTAGGGGGCCGACTGCGCCTCGAAGTCAAGCGCCCGCTCCCAGTCGAAGGTGATGGCCTTGGCCGGCTGCTTCGAGACGATGTCGAACCGGACGGCGCCGACGCCCACCTGTCGTGCGATGCGGTCCACGTCGTCCTCGGTGAGGTCGTCCTCCCGAACGCGGTCGCCGATGCGGTCCTCGACCTCGTCGCGGGCCCGGTCGATGGCCTCGTCCAGCAGGTCGTCGAGGTCAACCCCGGTCCCCGCACGGGTGGACATCTTCCCCTCGGGGAGGTTGACGTAGGAGTGGATGACCTGGTCGAGTGGGTCGGTGTCGTGACCGAGGAGTTCGAGCGTGGTCCGGACCTGGTCGGCCTCTAGCTTGTGGTCCTCGCCGAGGACGGTGACGGCGCGGTCGTAGTTCTCTAGCTTCCACTCGTGGTGTGCGAGGTCGCGAGTAGGGTACAGCGAGGTGCCGTCGGAGCGCAGGAAGACGAGTCGCTTCTCGATCCCGTGGTCGGCGAGGTCGAGTTGCCAGGCGTCGTCCTCGTACACGGCCTCGTCGAGGTCGCGGAGTCGCTCGACGACGTCACGAGTCGCCTCGGGCACGAACTCCGTCTCGTGGACCCAGCGGTCGAACTCCGCGGGCAGGCGGGCGAGACTCTGGGCCATCCCCTCCATCATCGGGTCGACGACGGCGCGGACCCGGGAGAGGGTGTCCTCGTCGCCTTCCTCGAGACCCTGCATGATGTCGCCGATTGCCGCCTCGGCCTCCTCGCGGCCCGACTCGTCGGCCTCCTCGAGGAAACTCGTGCCCCGGCGGTAGTACCGGACGAGGTCGTAGTCCTCGCGGTCGCGTTCGGGGTCCGGCAGGTCTGCCTCGTCGAACTGCTCGAAGGCCCACGTGAGGATGGCGACCTGCCGGCCGGCGTCGTTGACGTAGTAGTGGCGGTCCACGTCGTAGCCGGCGACGTCTAAGAGGCGTGCGACGGCGTCGCCGACGATGGGGTTGCGCGCCCGTCCGACGTGGACCGGCCCGGTCGGGTTCGCGCTCGTGTGTTCGACGACGACCGACTCGTCGCGGTCCGGCAGTCGCCCCCACTCGGTCGCAGACGCCGCCTCGACGGTGTCCGACAGGTACCGCTCCGTCGGGTGAAAGTTGACGTACGGTCCCGCCGTGTCCACGCTGTCCACGTAGTCGTACGGCGAGAGGTCGATGGCCGCCGCGACGCGGTCGGCCACCTCGGGCGGCGGCGCGCCGACCTCGCCGGCGAGGCGGTAGGCGACGCTCGACGCGAGAACGGCACTGACGTCCGCTGGCGGCTGTTCGACCCCCAGGTCGTCGGTGGGCAGGTCGAGGGCGGACAGTCCGGATTCGAGCGCGTCCTCGACCTCCCCGCGAACGGCGAGGAACATACCCGCACTTCCGTGGGCCGCCGTATATCCCTGACGGGACACTCGTCGCTACCGGTGCGTTCTTGACCTGGGCCGGCGTAGTCCGACCCGAGTCCGGCGGGCCGACACCGGCTGTACCATTTCTGTTACGCGTACCGTCTTCGATACGCTTATCGGTGCGCGACGCCACGTGACGGTATGGACACGGTAGCGGACGGAGCTGTCGGATTCGACGAACTCGCCGTCCTCAAGCTGCTGGCGACGGACGGCGGTCTGGAGGGTGGAACGAAGACCTCCTGCCGGTCGCTTGGAGAGCGCCTGGACGCCTCAAGCCAGACCGCCTCCCGACGCCTGCGGCGACTGGAGACGGTCGGGTACGTCGAGCGTGAGACGGTCGGGGACGGCCAGTGGGTGACGGTGACGGACGCCGGCGAGCGCACCCTCCGCGACGAGTACGAGGACTACCGCCGCATCTTCGAAGACGACTCCGAACTGGAACTCGTCGGCACCGTCACCGACGGCATGGGTGAGGGCCGGCACTACATCACGCTCCCGGGCTACATGGAGCAGTTTCGCTCGAAGCTCGGGTACGAGCCGTTCCCGGGCACCCTCAACGTCGTGTTGACGGAGGCAACCGTCCGGCGTCGGCCGGCGCTCTCGACCCGCGAGTCGGTCCGCATCGACGGCTGGGAGGACGACGAGCGGACGTACGGGCCGGCCGACTGTTACCCCGCGACCGTCGCACCCCTCGACGGGAATGAGACATTCCAGGGTGCCCACGTCATCGTCCCCGAGCGAACGCACCACGACGAGAGCAACCTCGAGATAATCGCCCCGGAGCGACTGCGTGACGAACTCGACCTCGAGGACGACGAACCCGTCGCCGTCAGGGTAGGAGGTGGACGGTGAGTCACACGCACTCCGAGGGGCCGACGGCCACGACCGCCGCCGACGCGGTGGACCGTGCGATAGCGGCCTTCGCCGCCGGCCGGCCGGTCCTCGTCCACGACGCCGCCGACCGCGAGGGTGAGACAGACGTCCTCTACCCCGCGGAAGCGGTCGATACCGACGGGGTCGTGCGACTCCGGTCCGACGCCGGCGGCCTCCTGTTCGTTGCCCTGCCGGCCGCCGTCGCCGACGCCTTTGAGTTGCCCTTCCTCCACGAGGCCCTCGACCACCCGACCACCGAGGTGGAAGACCTCGGATACGACGCGCGGCCGTCGTTCTCGCTGACGGTCAACCACCGGGACACCTACACCGGGATCACCGACAGCGACCGCGCGCTGACGGTGCGCGAACTCGGCCGGGCCGCCGACGCCCCCGACGCCGTAGACTTCCCGGCGACGTTCCGGTCGCCGGGTCACGTCCACCTCCTCCGGGCCGCACCCGGACTCCTCGACGACCGCGAGGGCCACACCGAACTCGGCGTCGCGCTCGCGGCCGCCGCCGGGACCAGCGGTGCCGTCGCCGGCGCAGAGATGCTCGACGCCGACACCGGCGGTGCACTCTCGCCCGACGACGCCCGCTCGTACGCCGAGCGTCACGGCATCCCGTACGTCGAGGGCAGCGACGTGGTCGAACGCCTCGGCTGAGACGGCAGTCGCCGGTCCCCGTCCACGGATACCGCACGGTCCTCGCCCGGTACGAGGTCCGACGGGACGTGGCCGATGAGCGAGAACGGCGTGCCAGTGCGATGACAGAACGGAGACGACCGCAGCGGCGACGCCGGCGTACTGTCCCGCGCGCCGGACGCGGTCGGCATCGGGCACCGACCCCATCGACGGCGACCCGACACGCGACGCCTGCAGTGGCTGCCACGCTCTCGGATCGTCAATACTCATTACGGTGGGGGTCCTCGCGGCCTACATGGCAACGTTCGACGAGATGGACGTGGACACGATATGGATGGACGGTGAATTCGTGGACTGGGAGGACGCACAGGTCCACGTCCTCACGCACGCCCTGCACTACGGGACCGGCGTCTTCGAGGGCGTCCGGTGCTACGACACCGAGCGTGGACCGGCCATCTTCCGCTGGGACGGCCACCTCGACCGCCTCTACCAGTCGGGTCAACCGTACGACCTGGAGGTCGAGTACGACCGCGAGGAACTCACAGAGGCGACACTCGAACTGATCCGCCGACAGGACCTGCGGTCGTGTTACATCCGGCCGATCACCTTCTACGGCTACAAGCAACTCGGCGTCAGTCCGGAGGGGTCGCCCTCGAAGACGGCCATCGCCTGCTGGCCGTGGGGTGCCTACCTCGGCGAGGAGGCCCTCGAGAACGGCGTCGAGGTGAAGGTCTCCTCGTGGCGCAAGCACGCCCCCAGCCAGATTCCGACGAACGCGAAGACCACCGGCCCGTACATCAACAGTCTCCTCGCTGGCGAGGAGGCCCGCAGACACGGCTACGCCGAGGCTATCGTCCTCAACAAGGAGGGCTACGTCGCGGAAGGACCGGGCGAGAACATCTTCCTCGTCCGTGACGACGAGATACTGACGCCGGCGGTCTCACAGAGCATCCTCGAGGGCGAGACCCGCGACACGGTCATCACGCTCGCCCGGGAGATGGGCTACGAGGTGAACGAGCACGCGACCATCGGCCGCGGCGAACTGTACACCGCCGACGAACTGTTCTTCTCCGGCACCGCCGCCGAGGTCACCCCGATCCGCAAGGTGGACAACGTCGAGGTCGGCAACGGCAGTCGCGGTCCCGTCACCGAGGCAATCCAGTCGCGCTTCTTCGAGGTCGTCGAGCGTCGCACCGACGACCACGACGAGTGGTTCACCTACGTCGAGGGATAGGCTAGTCGTCGTCGGCCGGTGGTTCCGGCTCTGGCTCCGGGTCACCGTCCGGGTGTGTGTCGGGATCGGGACCCGCGGCGACCGCTCCATCGCCGTCGCCCTCGCCGACGACGTCCTCTATCGCGACGGTCGTCCGGGAGTTGTCGCCGAACCCGGCCGAGAGGATGCGCGTGAGTGCGTCCTCGACGGACTCGTCGATCTCGGTGAACGCCGACTGTTCGACCTCGACGACGAAGCCGGTGGTTATGTTCGGTGCAGTTGGCAAGAAGAGCACGGCCCGGCCGTCGTCGGTCTGCTTGCCGGTCTTGAACGCCGTCATCCGGAGGCCGTTCCACGTCTCCAGTTTCACCGGCGCCTGCAGGGAGTCGGCACCGCCGAGAGCCGTCTCGGCGGCCATCTTCGAGGCGTTGTACACGACGCGGAGACCGGGCAGTCGGTTCGCGAGCCCGTCGAGGACGCCCTCGACCGCCGACCCGACCGTGGTGCGCATCAGGTAGCCGATGGCGAAGACGAAGGCCACGAACACCACCAGCGTCAGCAGGACACTCACCACCTCCGCGGCCCCCGCGAGTCCGACAGGTGCCAGGACGCCCGACTCGACGAGTGACTGCGGAGAGACGGAGACGACCCGACGGTAGAGCCACGTGACGACGTAGGCCGTGACGAGGACCGGAACGAGCACCACGAGTCCGGACGCGAAGTCGCGCTTCCACGCGGCCATACCCCCGCTTCGGCACGGCCCGTTATCAGCCCTTTCGTCGGTCGGGTCGGAAACGAACGGACTTTGTGAGTTCCCGTCGCGGCACGGGCATGGTCTCGCTCACCGGAATCGTCGCCGTGGCACTCTGGGCGATGCTCCCGGCGTACGTGCCGAACAACGCCGCGGTCCTCGCCGGCGGCGGCAGGCCCATCGACGGAGGACGGTCCGTGGGCGGCCGCCGACTCCTCGGCGACGGGAAGACGTGGCGCGGGACCGTGGTCGGAACTCTCGCCGGAACACTCGTCGGTCTCGGACTCGACCAGGTCGCCTCCGCAGTCTCTATGGCCGTCGGGGTGACACTCCCCGGGTTTCCGCCGGTCGCCGCCGCGGCACTCGCTGGCGGCGCGATGCTCGGCGACGTCGTCGCCTCCTTTCTCAAGCGCCGCACCGGCCGTGTCAGGGGTGCGCCGGTGCCCGGTCTGGACCAACTGGACTTCGTCGCCGGCGCGCTCGCGGTGACCGCCCTGCTCTCGCCGGGATGGTTCGGGACCACGTTTCTGCGGCCGCCGGCAGTACTGCTGGCGGTGGTCCTGATTACGCCCCTGTTGCACCTCGGGACGAACGTCCTCGCCTACCGGGTCGGCCTGAAGGACGAACCGTACTGACCGCCGGACGACCCCACGACGATTAAGTTCCGCGGGGCGACTCTCTCCGTACAGGATGCCACCGGGCGATCCAGTCGGAGACGACGGCGAGGGACCGGGCACGGAGCGACTCGTGCGGGCACTCGTGGACGCCGACGCGGTCCGATTCGGGGAGTTCGAACTCTCACACGGCGGGACGAGCAGATACTACGTTGACAAGTACCGCTTCGAGACGGACACGGACGCGCTGTCGGTCATCGCGGACGCCCTCGCGGCCCGCGTCGGCGACGAGACGCCGGCCGGCGTCGCACTCGGGGCCGTCCCACTCGTGGTCGCGACGGCACTGCGGGTCGGCCGACCGTACGCCGTCGTCCGGAAGTCGAAGAAGGAGTACGGCACCGGCAACCGCGTCGAGGGGTCACTGCCCGAGGACGGGCGGGTAGTCGTCGTCGAGGACGTCGTGACGACGGGGACGAGTGCGGCGGAGGCCGTCGCCGCACTGCGGGCGGCCGGCGCACGCGTGGACCGGGTGCTGGCGGTCGTGGACCGCGAGGAGGGCGGCCGCGAGCGGCTGGCCGGGGCAGACGTCGAACTGGACGCACTGCTGTCGGCGTCGGACCTCCTCGCGGCGGCCGACGGCGCGGAACCAGCCGACGACGCCTGAGTCGGCCGCCCGGCGACGGGCCGCGGTCCGGCGTCGTGCGGATCCAAACGCTTTTGAGTCGCTCTTGCAGAGATGGAGGCATGATGGCAGGTGTCCGCTTTACACCCTGGACAAGTTCGTTCAACGGGTAGCGGCTCTGCCGTCGCTTCTCGCCGCGGGACGACGCGTCTCCACAGCGGCGCGTCGAGCCACGGACGGGGAGGAGGTGCCATCAGATGTCGAAATCGGAACAACAGGTAGCCGTACGACTGCCAGACGGATCGGAGATGAGCGTCGAGGCCGGCTCGACGGTCGAGGACGTCGCCTACT
>CAZEIO010000058.1:0-10619 GCA_964512525.1 uncultured Halobacteriales archaeon | reverse complement strand
TTTCGGCACGACGACGTAGGACGGCGACAGCGCGTCGGACAGCACCACGACGGCCTGCGCGTACACGCCGTGGTTGAACTCCTCGCCATCGTCAACGGTGTGGAGGTGGTCCACGGCCGACAGCGAGAGGCGGTCTGCGAGGGCCTCGACGTCGCCGCCGATCACCGCGAGGTGGAGGTCGCCACCGGTGCCGTCGGCGAGTTCTCGTGCCGCGGTGACGACCTCGAAGGAGACGTCCCGCAGCGAGCCGCGGCGGTGCTCCGCGACCGCGAGAACGTCGCTCATTGGCCCACCCCCATCTCGCGGAGGACACTCGCGAGTTGCTCGGCCGTCTCGCCCGCGTCACCCTCGAATATCTCGGCGTCGGACTCGCTCTCGGGCTCGTACATCGCGGTGAGCGTGAGCGGTCCCTCGGCGGCGTCGGCGTCGAGACCGAGGTCAGCGAGCGTCCGGTGGGCGATTTCCTTGCGCTGGGCCTGCCGGATGCCCCGGAGACTGGCGTAGCGTGGCTCGTTGATGCCGGTCTGGATGGACAACACTGCCGGGAGGGTGACGTCGGTGAGTTCCTCGACGCCGCCCTCGAGTTCGCGGTGGACGCTCGCGACGCCGGCCTCGGCGTCGAGGTCGAGCGTGTTCACCACCGCCGCCCACTCGTAGCCGACTCGCTCGGCGAGGGCGACGCCCGTCGCGCCGAAGGCGTCGTCGCTCGCCTGTACCCCGGTCAGCACCAGGTCCGGCTGTTCGTCCTCTACGACGGCCGCGAACAGGCGGGCCTTCGCCCGCGGGTCGAGAAGCGCCTGCGACTCGACGGCGTCGTCCCAGACGCGGACGGCGCGGTCGGCCCCCTTCGCCAGCGCCATCCGGATGGTCTCCTCGCTGCGCTCGGGACCGATCGTGGCCGCTACCACCTCGACGTCCTCGCCCGCCTCGGCGATCTGGACGGCCGCCTCGACGGCGTAGTCGTCCCACTCGTTGAGGTCGTAGTCGAGGTACCGGTCGTCGATTTCGGTCCCGGAGATCTCGAAGTCGTCGTCCACCTCGGCGACCTCCTTGACCGTGACGAGTACCTTCATGCGATGGGACACGGGCGAGCCGGAGTAAACGCTTACGAACGGCCGACTGACCGCCGGCGGTGGCCTCGACCGGCGGTCACGGCCACGCGGGCGGCCCTACCGCTCGGACCCGCCCTCGGCGCCTGCGTCCGACCCCGGCCCGGAGCCCGACTCGGTCGGGCCGGGACCCGACCCGGCGTCGGACTCGCCCGGCGTCCCGTCCGTGTTCACGACGTCCTCCCCCGGCAGGGAGATGAGGTTCTCCCGGCCGAGCCGGAGCTTGTCCACGCGGTCGGCCTCGTCCATCGCCGACAGGAGCTGTGACACCTTCGCGTTCGACCAGCCCGTCTCCGAGACGATGGTGGCCTGCTTCATCCGGCCGCCGTTCTCCTCGAGGAGGTGTTCGATCCGCTCCTCGTCGGAGAGCAGCGCCTCGTCCACCTCTGTCTCCTCGTCCGCGCCCGCGTCCGTGTCCGCGCCTCCGTCGGCTGCGTCTGCGTTTGCGTCGGCAGACGCGGTGTCCGTCTCCGCTCCCGTCGCGGTCGCGGCGGCCTCCTCGTCGGCCCCGGTGCCGGTGTCGGCCGTCGGGGACGGGCTGTCGGTCGGCGTCGAGTCGGAGCCGGAGCCAGCGGGTCGCTCCGCCGCCGTCCCGCCGCCGGTGTCGGTGTCGGTGTCGGCCGTCGCGGCGCCCGCGCCGCCGGCCGGCGAGTCGTCGTCCGGCGAGCGCCGGTACAGCAGGTAGGCCGCGACGACGACGGCGGCGGCTATCAGGGCGGCACCGGGGAGCAGGCCGGTCAGGGGGCCGTCGGGCGTCGGCGTCGGGGTGGGACCGGCCGTCGGCGCGTACACGACGGAGACGTTCTCGGCGGTGACGTCGCCCGGGACGTCCTCGGGACCGTCGATGCGGATGGTCCCCCGCTCGTCGATCGGGAACGGACTCTCGGTGACGGCGTAGTTCGGCGGCGGCGCGATGACGAGTTGCTGGTCGTCCGTCAGCGAGGAGAACCAGCCGACGTCGGCACGAAACACGTCGCCGAGGATGACCCGTCCGTCCTCGGTACGGGCGAACTGCGTCCACGTGAACGAGAGGGTGACGACGCCGGTGTCGTTCTCCACGCGACCCGACCACCGCGGATCGACGATGCGCATCTCCGAGCGGTTGGTCGCCGCCTCGACGCGCTCGGCGAACGCCCGGAAGGTTGACGCCGAGTAGCCCACCTGCGGCGGCGGGTCGGTCCCGTTCTCGAGGTCGGCGACCATCGCCCGGAACGCCGCCCGGTCGGTCTCGTTGTCCAGCCGAAAGCGGCTGTTGACCGTCCAGCGGGCGTCGCCACCGGGCGTGAGATTGACGCGGATGACCGTCGCCGGATCGGGGCGCTGCTGGAGGGCGGCACCCGGGGTCGTGGTCGCCGCTCCGGCCGGCGAGGGGGTGCCGCCGGCACCGGAGAGAGTGGCCGAGGCGGGCACGGGGGCGGCCCCGGTCGCGGCGGCAGCGGCGGGCGCGGAGAGGGCGACCCCGGCCGCCGGGGCCGCGAGTGCGAGGACCGCGAACAGGACGGCGGCGGCCCGCGGAGATCGGCGGGGCCACATCTGTACCTCCACGATGCCGACTCCGGGGGCAAAACCCTTTTCATACCCCGATTCTCCCCGGACGGGTCCGGGTGCGTCACACGGCAGAGGGCGCGGTCCGACCGGTTTTTGTGCGGGCACCCGCAACCCCTCTTCGATGGACCGTCCCCGCCGGCGCGTCGCACTCGTCGTCGTCGGTCTGGTGCTGACCGTCGTCAGCCCCGCCGTCGCCGGACTGATCGCTGGCGGGGGAGACGCCGACGCGGCGACGACCGACGAGGGCGGGCGACTGCCGGCACTCGCGACGGAACCGGACGCCCTCGCACCCTCGGTGTCGCAGGAGGGCGACGCGACGGCACCGGAGTCCGGGACCGGGACGTCCCCACCGGGCGACCCACTCGCGAGGCAGGTGACGGCCAACGAGTCGCCGACGCGGCTCTCGCTCGGGGCGGGTGCGCGGGTCAGCGAGGGCGGCACGCCGACCGCGCGGCTCGGAGCGGCCGTCTCCGTCAGCGACGGCGGTCTCGCGGTGCGCTTCGACCGCTACCGCGCCCGGCAGATGATCGCGGCGGCGGACAACGAGAGCGAGCGGCGGGCGGCAGTCGTGCGGATACTGAACGCCACCCGCGAAGCTGCCGACCGGCTCCGGGCGCGGGAGGCGGCGGCCGTCCGCGCCTACCACAACGGGACGGCCGACCGGGAGGAACTGCTCCGGACGCTCGCTCGCGTCGAGGTCGCCGCCAGCGAGTACCGCCGGACGCTCACCGAGGTCCAGGACCGCGCCGGCGACGTCCTCCAGGAGTCCGCACTCGACGGCCGACTGGTCGGTCTCGACCGGGAGATGGCCGCCTACCAGAGTCCCGTTCGCGAGCGCATCGTGGCGGGGCTGACCGCTCGCGAGAGCGGGTCGGTCAGGGTGACCACGACACAAAGCGGCGTCGCGGTCGAGGCCATCGTCGGCGACCAGTACGTCCGCGACGCCGTCAGGCTGGACCGACTGGCGACCGGCGGCGACGGCGACCCGCTGACGACGCCACGACAGGTCGTCAACCGACTGCGCGTGCTCTACCCCTACGCGTTCCAGCGGGCGACCGGGAGCGCAGTCTCGACGGTCAGCGACCGGCTCTTCCTCGCGGAGTTTCCCCACCCACAGGGACAGATTCGGTCGTACCTCAACCGCGACAACGGCGCGGTGTACCGCGAGGTGCAGTGGCTCCGCCTCGACCGGGTGCCGACGGCCGAGACCGTCAACCGCACCGTCGCGGCGGACGACGTGCGCGTGACCGTCAGCCGCGTGAACGGGAGCGACCCCACGCGACTGACGGTCACCGACACCGAGGGACGGCCCGTCGAGGCCACCGTCGAACGAGACAACGAGACGCTCGCGGTCGTCACCGACGGCGGCGCGTGGTTCGTGCTCGGGCCGACGCCGGCGGAACTCACCGTCCGCACGGAGCGAGGCGTCGTGAACGTCACCGTCGGCGCGACGGCGTCGAGTCAGTCGTCGGCCGTCGTCCCGTCGGCATCGGCGGACGCGGCGTCGGTCTCCGTGCCCGCCGTGTCGCCTTCGGCCACGTCCGCTGGTGTCTCTCCGTCGTCCGCGGGCACGCGTGCGAGCGACGTGATGGCGATGGTCGGGGCGTAGTCCGGACCCATCAGGCGGTGGTGGACGTCGTCGAAGCCGGCCGCGGCGAACATCTCGTCGGCCTCCTCCTCGGTGTAGAACAGCATCATCGCGTTGGCGAGCCGACGCCGTATCGGCTCGCTCGGTTCGGTCGGACCGACGACGAGCACCTGTCCACCGGGCCTCGCCACCCGGCGGAGTTCCCGCAGGGTGGCGACGGGGTCCGGCCAGTACTCGATAGACCCCGACGACCAGACGACGTCGAAGGTGTCGTCCCGGAAGGGCAGGCGCTCGGCGTCGCCGAGGTGGAAGCGGACGGGGCCGCGCTTACCGAACTTCGGGTAGGCCTTCGCCAGCTGGTGGGGACTCTGGTCGAGACCGTGGACCGTCTCGACCTCGCGGAGGAGTCCCTCCGTGGCGAAGCCGGTGCCACAGCCGACGTCCAGAACCCGGTCGTCGGGCGAGAGGTCGAGCATCCCGACTGCCTCGGTGCGCATCGCCTCGGTCCAGACGAACGGATTGACGCGGTCGTACACCTTCGAGAGGAACCGGTAGAACAGGCGTGCACGGCCCTTGTCCTCGAGCACTCCCATCACCGGTCACAGGGGCCTCGGACCCGTAAGCCTGCCGTTCCGCCGGGCCACGGGAGTCCGCAACTACCATATAGCGCAGGAAGTAACGACCGGGCAAATGCCGAGACCAGAGGTGCTGGAGCGGATCAAAGACGCGGAGCGGGAGGCCGAACAGACCATCGAGGAGGCCGAACGCGAGCGCGAGCGGATCGTACAGTCGGCCCGCGAGGAGGCCGAGGAGATCCGTGAGCGGGCCCGCGAGGAGGCCGAGGAGATGCGCGAACGGCGCCTCGAGGAGGCCGAAGACGAGATAGAGGCCGAGCGGGAGTCCGTCCTCGACGACGGCGCGGCGGAGCGCGACCGCCTCGTCGAGAGCGCGGAGGCGAACGCGGAGCGGGCGGTCGAACACGTGCTGGAGCGGTTCGAGGAGGCGGTGTATGCTCAGACCTGAGCGAATGAGCAGGGTGTCCGTGGCCGGCTCCAAGCCGGTCATGGACGACGTCGTCGAGGCCGTTCACTCGCTGCACCTCGTCCACCTCTCCGACTACGACGGTTCGTGGGACGGCTTCACGCAGGGCGACCCCGCGGCGGGCGCTGAAGAAGCCTCCGAGAAACTCGTCACCATCCGGGCGCTGAAGTCTATCCTCGGCGTCGGCGAGGACGACGGCGAACGGGATCAGGTCGAGGACCTCGAGGGTCAACTGGAGACTGTGCGCACGCGGGCGAACGACCTCGACGACCGTCGCTCCGAGGTCGAGGACGAACTCCGCGACGTCGAGGAGCAGATCGAGGCCCTCGAACCGTTCGTCGCGCTCGACGTGGACCTCGACCTCCTGACCGACTACGAGACGCTGGAGACTGCCGTCGGTCTCGGTGACGCCGACGCGGTCCGGTCGGCACTCGGCGACGCCGACGGAATCGCCGCCAGCGAGGTCGTCACGGCCGACGAGGGGCGCGCCCTGGCCGTGTTCGTCCGGCCGGAGGGCGTCACCGTCCCCGGCGACGAGCCGGCGGGCACCCCGCTCGACGAGGCACTGGTCGGCGTGGACTTCGAGCGCCTGTCGGTGCCCGACCACGAGAACCCCAACCCCGAACTCCAGCGCCGGCAACTAGAGAACCGCCGGGAGCAACTGCAGAGCCGCCTCGACGACGTCGAGTCCGAGGTCGAGGAACTCCGCGAGGAGTACGCCGGCTTCCTGCTGGCGGCCGAGGAGCGACTCGCCATCCGGGTGCAGAAGGCGGAGGCCCCGCTCTCGTTCGCGACGACGGCCAACAGTTTCGTCGCCGAGGGGTGGATTCCAACCGACCGCGTGACGGACCTCGAGAGCGCCCTCGAGACGACCGTCGGCGACCGCGTCGAGGTCGAGGAACTCGAGGTCGCCAGCTACGACGACGACGGCATACCCGAGGAGCGCGACCCGGTCGAAGAGGACGACAGGGAGATAGACCCCGACGCGGGCGGGACGGCCGGCGACCGCGACGGCGAGCCGACGCCGGCCCCCGACGGCGGCAGCCGGATGGTGACGATGCGAGACGCCCCGCCGACGATGCTGAACAACCCGACGGCCACGGAGCCGATGGAGGTGCTGGTCGAGGCCTTCGGGCGGCCGAAGTACACGGAGTTCGACCCCACGGCGCTCATCTTCCTCACCTTCCCGGCCTTTTTCGGGTTCATGATCGGCGACCTCGGCTACGGCATCCTCTACGTCGCCATCGGCTACGGACTCTACTCCCGGTTCGACGGTGCCGTCAGTGCACTCGGCGGTCTCGGGATGTGGGCCGGCTTCTTCACGGCCGTGTTCGGCGTCCTCTACGGGGAGTTCTTCGGACTCCACGCGCTCGGCGACGTGTTCTGGCCGCTGTGGGGGTCGGTCTTCGGCGGCATTCCCGTCATCGGGGTGAGCCACACGCCGATCCACAAGGGACTCCAGCCGGAGTACGAGGCCTTCGCGACCGGCTGGCTCATGTTCTCGCTCGTGGTCGGCCTCGCGCACGTCGGCGGCGGCTACGTGCTCGGCTTCGCGAGAGAGTGGAACAGCCACGGCCTGCAGGCGGCCGTCTTCGAGAAGGGCTCCTGGCTGGCGCTGATGTTCGGCGTCTGGGGCTGGATATTCAGCACGCACCTCCAGAGCGCGAAGCCGCAGTTCCTCTTCGAGGTGTTCGCGAGCGGCGAGGCGGCCGCGATCCCGCTCGGGTTCACCGGGCTGCCCGCGCCCGTCGGACTGTTCGGGCTGGGACTGTTCGCGGTCGGCGCCGTCGGACTGGTGATCGGCGAGGGGCTCGAGGCCATCGAGGTGTTGCAGTCGATCGTCAACGTGCTCTCGTACGCCCGGCTCATGGCAGTGCTGCTCGCGAAGGCCGGGCTTGCCTTCGTCGTCAACCTGCTGGCGTTCGGCGCCGTCGAGACCGAGAAGGGAGCCTTCCACTTCATCCTCATAGAGGGGTACGCGAACCCAGCCGAACACGGCGAGGTGATGTTTGCCGGGCTGATGAACGCCGACGGCCTCCTCGGACCCGTCGGGTTCGTGGCGGGACTGCTGTTGCTCGTCGTCGGGCACGCCTTCGTGTTCGCGCTGGGCATCACCAGCGCCGGCCTGCAGGGCGTCCGCCTGGAGTACGTCGAATTCTTTGGGAAGTTTTATGACGGCGGTGGGCGGAGATACGAGCCGTTCGGACACGTCCGAGACCACACCAACGAGAACTAACTAAACTCACACGATGCTCGAAACATTCGCGCAGCTGGGAAGTGTCGTACTGCAGGAAGGAACAGGCGCAGCACCCGCGATCCCCCGCGATTCGGGGGTCGCACTCGGCGTCGGCATCGCCGTCGGCCTCGCGGCCTTCGGCTCCGGCTTCGCCGAGCGTGGTATCGGTGCCGCGGCGGTCGGCGCCATCGCGGAGGACTCGATGGGGCTGGGGACCGCGCTGGTCCTGACGGTCCTGCCGGAGACGCTGGTGCTGCTGGCACTAGTCGTCGCCTTCATCGTCTGATCGGATGAGTCTCGACACCGTCGTCGAGGATATCCGAAGCGAGGCCGAGGCCGAGGCGGAGGAGATACTCGCCGACGCCGAGGAGCGTGCCGCCGAGATTCGCGAGGCGGCCGAGGCCGACGCCGAGGAGATCCGCGACGAGGCCGAAGCGGCGGTCGAGTCGGAGGTGGCCCAGCGCCGCCGCCAGCGCGTCTCCGCCGCGAAACTCGAGGCGAAGCAGACCCGCCTCGAGGCCCGACGCGACGTCCTCGAGGACGTCCACGACCGCGTCGAGGAGACCGTCGCCGGCCTCTCGGGCGACCGCCGGGCGGAACTCACCGGCGCGCTCCTCGACGACGCGGCCGCGGAGTTCGACGACGGTGAGCGGCTCCGCGTCTTCGCTCACCCCGACGACGAGTCGCTGGTAGAGTCTCTCGGCGCGGACGCCGACTACGACCTCGAGTACGCCGGCGAGTACGACTGCCTCGGCGGCGTCGTCGTCGAGGGCGAGACCTCTCGGGTGCGCGTCAACAACACCTTCGACTCCGTGCTCGCGGACGTCTGGGAGGACGAACTCGGGGCGGTCAGCGAACTGTTGTTCGAGGACGCCCCGGACGCCGACGCCGACGCCGACGCGGGCGCCGGCGGTGACCCCGAGTCCTCGGAGTTCGAGTTCGGCGAGACGGAGTCCGCCGACGACGCCGAGGACTCATGAGTTCCGCCGGTGCCAGCAACCCCGAGTACGTCACCACCCGCACGCGCTCTCGCCGGGCCAAGCTCATCGACGAGGACGGGTACCGCGACCTCGTCCGCATGGGTCCCAGCGAGATCGCTCGCTTCCTCGAGGAGGGCGAGTACGGCGAGGAGATAAACCAGATGGGGGCACGCTACAGCGGCGTTGACCTCATCGAGTACTCGCTGAACCGCAACCTCGCCCGCAACTTCGAGGACCTCCTGCGCTTCGCGGAGGGGCGGCTGTACGACCTGATCGCCCGCTACCTGCGGAAGTTCGACGCCTGGAACGTGAAGACCGTCGTCCGCGGCGTCTACTCCGGGGCGACCCGCGAGGAGATAGAGGACGACCTGATTCGCGCCGGCGAACTCGACGACCGCCAGATAGCGGGACTGCTGGAGGCCGGCAGCGTCGAGGCGGTCGTCGAGGCGCTCGCGGGAACCGTCTTCGAGGACGGTCTCGACGAGGCCTACGCCGACTTCGAGGCGACGAACAGCCTCGTGCCGGTCGAGAACGCGGTGGACCGGGCGTTCTACGAGAACCTGCTCGGCGACCTCGGCGGCGAGAGCGGCGAGGTGGACGCCGCGACGGCGCTGTACGTCGAGTTCCTCCGGGCCGAGGTGGACTTCCGCAACCTCCGTAACGCCCTGCGGATCGCCCGGTCGGGGGCAGACCTCGACCCCGGCGACTACTACATCGAGGGCGGGAAACTGTTCTCCGCCGCCGCGCTCTCGCAGGTCGCCGACAACCCGGACGAACTCGTCGGCCGTGTACGCGAGAGTATCTACGGCGACGAACTCGACGCGGCTCTCGACGGTCTCGAACGAGCGGACAGTCTCGTGGACTTCGAGAACGCCGTCGAACGGGCGCTGTTGGCCTACGCCGACCGCCTGTCGAGTCGCTACCCGCTGTCGGTCTGTCCCGTCCTCGCGTACGTCGTCGCGAAGGAACGCGAGGTGAAGAACATCCGGGCGATCGCCCGCGGCAAGGAGGCGGGACTCTCGCCCGAGGCCATTCAGGAGGAACTCGTAACATGAGTCGAGAGATCGCGGTCGTCGGCAGTCCCGAGTTCACGACCGGCTTCCGGCTCGCCGGCGTCCGCCGGGTCGAGAACGTCGCCGAGGACGACAAGCCCGGGAGTCTCGACGGGGCCGTCGAGACCGTCCTCGGCGACGACGACGTCGGCATCGTCGTGATGCACGACGACGACCTCGACCACCTCTCGCGGCGCGTGCGCGAGGAGGTCGAGACGAGCGTCGAACCCGTCGTCGTCACGCTGGGCGGCGAGGCCGGCAGCGGCCTGCGCGACCAGATCAAGCGCGCCATCGGGATCGACCTGATGGACGAGGACTAGGACCGAGCGGGTCCGGCCGGCAGTCCCCTCTCGTCGCCTCTCGCGGGCGCCGTCGTCGCCGTCCTCGTCCTCCGGCGGTCGTCGAGTGGCCGGGCCACACAACGCATATGCCAGGTCAGAACGATCGGCCAGACATGGGGAACTGTCCGGAGTGTGGCGCGAGCATCGAGAGCGGCGACGACGTCGCGTTCCAAGACCTGGGGTCGGTGAGTAACGTCCTGAGTTTCGAGTCCGCGAAGCGGTTCTACGTGACCGAGTGTGCCGACTGCGGGGTCGTGATCGGCACCGGGGTCGCGGGGGCGGCCTGATGACGCACTGTCCGAACTGCGAGACGAGGGTGGAGAGCCTCGACGACGTCGCGTTCGCAGACGTCGAGTCGAGCGTTGGTTTCCTCCGGGCCTCGAAGCGGTTCTACGAGGCGTCGTGTGCGGCGTGTGGCGAGACGCTCGGAACCGGCGTCGCCGGGGCCTCGGGCGACGCTGCCGGCGGCGGGGGTGCGACGACGTAGTCCGGGGCCGGCGGCGGTCGTCGGACCCAAGGCGAGCCGGAACGGGAGGGGGTGACAACCCGACAACGACAGTTACAAACCCCGCGCGGGACCATCCACTGGCACATGAGCCAGGCGACAGAGACTGAGGTCCGCGAGGACGGCCGGATCGCGAGCGTCTCCGGTCCGGTCGTCGTCGCAAACGGGCTCGACGCCCGGATGAACGACGTCGTGTACGTCGGCAACGAGGGCCTGATG
>CAZEIO010000057.1:0-10656 GCA_964512525.1 uncultured Halobacteriales archaeon | reverse complement strand
GCTGGGCGGCCACGTCCTGTGCCCGCTCGGGGATGGCGACGCTGTCCACGAACCCCTCTGTGGCCTTCTTGAGCATGACCGCACACTCGACGAGTTCGTCCCGGTCCATCGCTATCACGCGGCCGGTGACCGTCTGGCCGACGCGGTGGCCCGCCCGCCCGACGCGCTGGAGCAGCGCCGCGACGGACTTCGGGCTCCCCACCTGCACCACCAGGTCCACGTGTGGCATGTCGATGCCGAGTTCGAGCGACGTCGAGGACGTGACGACGTCGAGTGTGCCCTCCTTCAGCGCCGACTCGACCCCCTCGCGGGCCTCCTTCGAGAGCGACCCGTGGTGGGCACCGGAGTTGGCCTCGTCGTAGGCCGCGTACCGCTCGCGGAGGTTGTGCAACACCCGCTCGGCACCCGACCGCGTGTTGGTGAACACGAGCGTGTTCGTGTGCGCCTGGATCAGCGAGTGGAGTTTCTCGTACAGGCGGTCGTTCACCACCCCCGGCGGCGTGTTGATGAGGTCGTCCGTCGGGCAGTGCAGTTGCAGGTCGAACTCCCGGGCGAAGCGGGCGTCCACCACCTCGCAGTCGCGGGCAGTGCCGTCGTCCTCGCGGCCGACGAGGAAGTCCGCCACGGCCGACAGCGGTTCGATAGTCGCCGAACAGCCGATTCGCGTCGGCGACCCGTTGGCCATCCGTTCCAGTCGCTCCAGCGACACGGCGAGGTGCGTGCCGCGCTTCGAGTCCGCCAGCGAGTGTATCTCGTCCACGATGACGTACTCGACCGTGCGCAGTTTCTCCTTGAACTTCGGCGAGTTGAGCAGGATTGCCAGCGTCTCCGGCGTCGTGTTGAGGATGTGCGGCGTCTCGTCGAGCATCCGCTGGCGCGTGGACTGGTCCGTGTCGCCGTGCCTGATGGCGTGGCGCACTCGTTCGACGTCCGCGCCGCGGGCCTCCATCCGCTCGTGGATGCCCTCTAGCGGTCGCTCGAGATTCCGATGAATGTCGTTGGCGAGTGACTTCAGCGGCGAGACGTACAGGCAGTACACCGAGTTCTCGAGGTCACCCTCGCGTCGCTGGCGGGCGTAGAGGTCGTCGACGATGGCCGCGAAGGAGGCCTGTGTCTTGCCCGACCCCGTCGGCGCCGCGATTAGGGCGTTCTCGTCGTCGTCTATCAGCGGAATGGCTCCCTTCTGGGGTGGCGTGAAGAAGCCGCCGTTCTCGGGCACGTACGCGCCGAACTGCTCGGCCCACCACTCTTGGACGGCGGGGTCGAGGCGAGAGAACACGTCGGCGTCGTCGATGCGGACGTCGTGTGGGTCGTAGTCGATGTCTTCGACGGCCGCGAGTATCTCGCGAACCTCCCTGCTACCCATCGACGGACCGCAGGCCCGCGTCGGACAAGTGGCTTTCGTGCCCGGCGTCTGCGCCGCGACGGCTACCCGAGGAGCGCGGCGGTGACGGCCCACGTCACCGCCGACAACACGAGGACGTACGTCGCGGCGACGGCCGTCCAGTCCCGGACCGTCGGCCGCAGGCGGTCGCGACGCATCTCGGCCCGCGGGAGCACCACGACGCCGAAGAAGCCGACCATGAGCACGAGCAGCGACCCGGCCGCGAGGAGGTGCGCGCCGGCCGACGGCCCGAGGACGGCCTCGGCGAGCAGTAGGAGCGTGACGTAGAGCCCACCGGTCAGCGAGCCGGCGACGCCGTGGACGACCCTCGCGAGTCGGGCGGGCGCGTCGGCCGGCGACCGCCCGGTCAGGACGCCGGCGGCGACGCGAGGCGCCGTCTCGCCCTCCGGCAGTCGCGCCATCGCGACGTCCATCAGGCGCGTGGCGACGATACCGGCGAAGACACCGAGGACGATCCGTACCGGTGGCGCGAGCGGTGCAGTGCGGTCGAACACGGGCACGATTCCGGCCCGTGGATACTTCGCGGTTGTCATTCCGGCGGTCGCCGGGCGCGGAGTCGGGGCGCCCGGGGCGAGTACGGGCGAGACCCGCCGGGAGGGCGGACGGGCGGGGGACGCCAGAGTTTAGGCCGTCGCTCCCGGCCCGCCGCTATGCGACTGACCTTCCTCGGGACCGGGTCGGCGATGCCGACCGGCGAGCGTCACCAGAGCGGCCTGCTGTTCGAGGGCGGCGACGAACCGCTACTGTTGGACTGCGGCAGCGGCGTCCTCCACCGCCTCGCCCGCACGCGGACGGGCTACGAGGGCGTCTCGACGGTCCTCCTGACCCACCACCACCTCGACCACGTCGCCGACCTCCTGCCGCTACTGAAGGCTCGCTGGCTCGCCGGCGAGGACTCGCTGACCGTCCTCGGTCCCGAGGGCACGACCGCTCTCGTGACGGACCTCCTGGACGTCCACGACTACCTCCGCGACCGGGTGGACCTGACCCTGCGGGACGTGACCGCCGACGACCCCTTCGAGGTCGCCGGCTACCGCGTCAGCGCCACGGAGACGCGACACTCGATGCACTGCCTGGCCTACCGCCTCCACGTCGCCGACCACCCGGACGCCGCGCCCCCGACGGTCACCGTCAGCGGTGACACCGAGGCGTTCCCCGAACTGGTCGGGTTCGCCGACGGGTCGGCGGTGCTCGTCCACGACTGCTCTTTCCCGGACGGCGTCGAGGTGTCCAACCACCCGACGCCGTCCGAACTCGGCGCCGCGCTGGCGACCACAGACGCCGCGGTCGGACGTGTGTACCTCACGCACCTCTACCCGCACGCCGACGGCGAGACGGAGTCGATAGCCGCGAGCGTCCGCGAGGGGTTCGACGGGGAGGTTCGCGTCGCGGAGGACCTCCGGACAGTGACGATCGAGTGAGCGCCGCCGCGAACCGTCCACTCTTTGACGACGAGACGGTAGCCGGCCCGTGACCGCCGACGACGACAGCACAGTGGCGGACGGGTTGAGACTGGGGTTCGAGTCGGTCGAGGAACGCGGCGCGGCGACGCTCGCCGTCGAGGGCCGCCTGCCGGCGTGGCTCACCGGCACCTTCGTCCGGAACGGGCCGGGCCTGTTCGAGACGGGCGACCGCGAGATATCCCACTGGTTCGACGGCCTCGCGCTCCTGCGGTCGTACGGGTTCGACCCCGCCGACCGGCCGCGGGAAGACGGCGAGGAGACGGGCGACCGCGTCGCGTACGCCGACCGCTTCCTCCGGAGCGACGCCTACGAGGCCGCACGCGATGGTCGTGTCGCCGCCGCCGGCTTCGCGGAGAGCGGCGACCGGGGGTTGCTGGACCGCCTGCGAGACGTCCTGCCGGCCCCGACCGACAACGCGAACGCCGCGGTCGCCCGCCTCGGGGGAGAACACGTCGCAGTGACGGAGTCGCCCCGTGCGGTGCGGTTCGACCCGGTGACACTCGAGACACGGGGCGAACTCGACTGGCGAGACGACCTCCCGGTCGGCCACACCACGCCGCACTACCGTCCGGACCCAGACGGCGCGGGCCACGTCGGCTACCTGACGGAGTTCCTCCCGCGACCGGCGTACCGGCTCTTTCGCGTCCCAGACTCGGAACCCCGGCGAGAGCAGTTCGCTCGCGTCCCCGTCGAGACGCCCGCCTACATGCACTCACTCGGCGTCGCCGACCGCTTCGCGGTCCTCGTCGAGCCACCGTTCGTCGTCCCGGCCCACCGCGTGCTGACGGGCGACGGCCCGATGCTCGACCGGTACGAGTGGCGTCCCCAGCGGGGGACTCGCTTCGTCGTCGTTGACCGACGGACCGGCGACGTCGTCTGTGAGTCCACCACGCCACCGTTCGTCGTGTTCCACCACGCCAACGCCTACCGGGTCGAGGACACCCTCGTCGTGGACCTCGTGGCCTTCGACTCGCCGGAAGTGTTCCGGGGAATGTACCTCGAGTCACTGCGCGACCGGGCGGCCGAGGGCGAGAGCGACGGTGCTGGCGGCGAACTCAGGCGGTATCGCGTCCCGCTCTCGGGGGCGCCCGTCGAGAGCGAGACGCTCGCGACCGGCGTCTCCATGCCCACGATCGACAACCGCCGGACGGGAGAGCACTACCGTCACGTCTTCGCCCAGCGAACGGCCGGCGGCCCGGCGACCGAGGTCGTCCGGGTGGACGTCGAGACCGGGGAGGTGCAGTCGTGGACAGGGAATGCGGTCGTCGGCGAACCCGTGTACGTCCCGCGGCCGGTCGGGGACGGTGACGCCAGGGCGACCCCCGAGAGGCCGCCGGCGACGCCCGACGGGTGCGTCCTCGTGGAGGTACTCGATCGCGACCGCGCTCAGAGTGCCGTGGTGGTCCTCGACGCCGGGACGATGACCGAACTGGGTCGCGCGTGGACGCCCGGACACCTGCCGCTTGGCTTCCACGGTGCGTACTTTCCGGACGTCTGAGTCAGTCGCTGCCGTCCACGACCGTCCCTGCCGGCTCGCCGGCGAGGAAGGAGGAGAGGGCGTCGAGACCGAAGACGTGCGCCGGGGCGTCGAGACGGAGGAGACTGTCCACCTTGCCGGCCATGCCGCCGGTCACGTCAACGCCGTCGCTGCCGCCGAGGGCGTCTGCCACGTCATCCATCGCGTCGATGCGGTCCACGACCGCACCGTCCCGGAGGACGCCCGGCACCGTCGAGCAGAGCCCCACCCGGTCGGCGTCGAGTGCTCGTGCCAGCGCGACCACTATGTCGTCGCCAGAGAGGACCGTCACGCCCCGCCCGCGGTGGACGACTCCGTCGCCGTGGAGGACGGGGACGAACCCCTCTCCGACCATCGTCGCGATGCCCGCCGTCGGCAGCGTCAGTTCGCCCGTCGCGTCGCGGTGAGCGAGCGAGAACGGGTGGACCGGCGCGGGCGCGACGCCGGCCGCCCGGAGCGCCCCCGTCACCCGGTCGTTCAGGCGGCGCATCGCGTCGTGAACCGCCCACAGTGCCTCGGGGTCACTCGTGCCCCGGTCCGTCGTGACGTCGTGTGCATCGGCGTGGACGTGCCCGAAACTGCCGCCGCCGTGGACGACGACGAGGTCCGGCGGGTCCGCCCGCGCCCGGAACTCGGCCACGGCGGCGACCGCACGCTCCAGTGCGGCCTCGTCCACCGTCTCTGGGCGGGACTTGTCCGTGAGGACACTGCCGCCCAGTTTGAGGACGATCACGTCGCACCCTCTCGGTCGATGGCCGCGCCGCTGTCGTCTTCGACCCGGACGCCCTCCTCGGCGAGTTCGGCGCGGAAGGCCGCATCGCAGTCGGGAGTCAGGTCGAGTGCCCGGGGCGTCGCGTCGGACTCGTCGAGGGCGACGATACACCCCCCTCCACCGGCGCCGGTGAGTTTCGCGCCGTGGGCGCCCGCCTCGCGGGCCGCCCACACCATCGAGTCGAGCGACCGGGCTGAGACGCCGAGTGCCGACAGGAGACCGTGGTCCACGTCCATCAGTCGGCCGAGTTCGGCCACGTCGCCCGCGGCGAGTGCCGACTCTCCCCGGCGCACGAGGTCGCCGATGGCAGCGACGGTGTCGGCGACGAAGTCGTAGCGGTCGCGGAGGTCGCGGACGCCCGCGACGAGCTCGCCGGTGTCGCCGGCGGCGCCGTCGAACCCGACGACGAACGGGAGGTCCGGCGCCGGGAGGGTCCGGCAGTCGTCGCCCTCGACCCGGACGGCGCCGCCCATCGTCGAGCAGAACGTGTCTGAACGCGACGCGGCGCCGGACTGGACCTCCCGTTCGACGCGGTAGGCGCGGTCGGCGAGGTCGTCCCGGTCGAGTTCGACGCCCAGCGAGCGGGTGCCGGCCTCGATGGCCGCGACGGAGACGGCCGCAGAGGAACCGAGTCCCGCGCCCAGCGGAATCTCGCTCTCGACGCGGACGTCGAAGCCGGCGTCGGGCCGGTCGGCGGCGTCGCGGGCCTGGGCGACGGCCTCGCCGACGTACGCCGTCGCGGCCTCGGCGAGGGACCGCGAGGCGTCCACGTCCACGGCGCCGGCGAGGTCGCCCTCGTACTCGACGACGAGTCCCTCGAGGCGGAGGTCGTCGGCCTGCACTCTGACGCGGGCGTCGTCTCGCGGTTCGACGCTGACTCGCGCCCGGCGCTCCACCGCACACGGGATCGCCGGCTCCCCGTACACGACGGCGTGTTCCCCGAAGAGGTACACCTTCCCGGGAGCGCTGGCGGTGACCATGCGGACGCGGCGACCGTGACGGGCAAAAACCCCTCGGCTGCCGTTGCCCGCCCGGTCACCGCTCCCTCGTGACGGGACGACCACCACACGCCCGCGACCGAAGGTGTCGTGACTGCGCTACGGTCCCGGCTCCGAGGCGAACGATCAACTCTAAGAGGATGCCCGGATTATAACGGGATCATGAGCAGAGAGCCGGTCGTCGACCACGTGGCGACGACCTGGTCGGACATCGAACGAGCGACCGAGACGTTCGCGGACCTCGGTCTCGACCCGGAGTACGGCGGCGAACACGGCGACGGCGGCACCGAGATGTCGATGGTCTGCTTTCAGGACGGCTCCTACCTCGAGTTCGTCTCTGCCGCCGAGGGCGTTGACCGACCGAAACGGTGGCCCGAGGGCATCGCGGCCGACGCCGGGCCGTGGGCCTGGGCGACGGAGGTCGGCAGCGTCCTCGGGCACCTCTCGCGGGCGATGGAGATGGGTCATCCCGTCGCCGGTCCCTTCGAGAGCTCTCGCCAGCCGCCCGAGGGTCACAAGACGGAGTTCGACTACGGCTGGGTGGGCGACCGTTCGACACGTGGTCTCCTGCCGTTTCCCATCGACGACCGCACGCCCCGACGCTACCGCGCCAGTCCGTCGAAGTCGGTGGTCCGGGCACCGGTGTCGGGCATCGGAGCCGTCCTCCTCGGCGTCGAGTCGCTGGACCAGACCGAGGTGTTCCGCGAGTTCTACCGCTTCCCGACCGCGGACGTCCGTCACGACGAGCGTCGTGGTCTCAAGATCGCCTCCTTCCCGGGGCGTACGGTGACGCTCGTCTCGCCGGCCGCCGGCGCCGGTGACGACCCCGCCGACGCCCCGGCCGACCGACCGGAGCGCGGGCCGACCGGCGAGTGGCTCCGGCACCGCCTCGGCGCTCACGGCGAGCGAATCTGTGGCGTCCTCCTGCGCACCGGCGACCCCTCGGCGGTGAAACACCGCTTCCCGCTGACGGAGCGGGAGGCCTGGTGCCGGGGCACCACCTCGTGGGTGGACGACGACCGCGTCGGGCGGTGGCTGGGCGTGGTCGAACCCGGCGACTGACCGGAGACGCCGTTCGTCACGTCCCGAGACCGTCGCCGTCGCTGTCGAGCGGAAAGACGGACGCGAGACGGCGAAAGAACGAGCGGTTCAGATACCGCTCTCGAAGTCGTCGAGAGCGTAGGTCGGTTCGGCACCGCGGGCGTCCAGCGTCTCGTTCGCCAGCAGCCAGTACACCACCGACAGCGCCTTGCGACCCTTGTTGTTCGTCGGGATGACGAAGTCCACGTCGCGGGTGGTGTTGTTGGAGTCACACATCGCGATGACGGGGATACCGACGGTGTTGGCCTCCTTGACCGCCTGCGAGTCCCCGATGGGGTCGGTGACGATGAGCACGTCGGGTTCGATGTAGGCGTCGTACTCGGGGTTCGTCAGCGTCCCCGGGATGAAGCGACCGGTGCGGGCGCGAGCGCCCACGGCCCGGGCGAACTGCTCCGCCGGGAAGCGACCGTACTGGCGACTGGAGGTGACCAGTATCTGGTCTGGGTCGTAGGTCGAGAGGAAGTCCGCGGCCATCCGGATGCGGTCGTCGGTCGCGGAGATGTCGAGGACGTAGAGACCGTCCGTCCGGACGCGGTGGATGTACCGCTGCATGTCTTCGGTGCTCTGCTGGGTGCCGATGTGGACACCCGCGCCGAGGTAGTCCTCGACGGGGATGAGGAGGTCGGCCTCCGCGCCCGAGAGAACGTCGTCGTCGAGTGCCGCCTCGGCGTCGCCCTCGTCGTCGGACCCGGAGTCGGAGTCGGGCGCCTCTGTCTCGGCGACCTGGCCGCCCTCGGTCGGTTGCGTGTCGGTACCGTCCGCGCCCTCGTCGTCGGGCACGGTCGCGGGTTCGACGTCGCCGTCGGCGTCGTCGAGGTCCGCGTCGTCGTCGTGGTCTGGATTCTCGCTCATGCTGCGTCTGCCTCGATTCTGATGAGTTCGTTCAGTTTCGCGGTTCGCTCGCCCCCGACGGCGCCCGTCTTGATGAACGGCGCGCCGATCGCGACGGCGAGGTGTGCGATGGTCGTGTCCTCGGTCTCGCCCGACCGGTGGCTGACCACGGGATCGTAGCCGGCCTCGCGGGTCCGTTCGGCGGCGTCGAACGCCCCCGACAGCGTACCCACCTGGTTCGGCTTGATCAGGACGGCGTTGGCCGCTCCCTCCGCGACGCCGCGGAGAACCCGGCGCTCGTCGGTGACGAACAGGTCGTCACCGCACACCGTCGTCCGGTCGCCCACGCGGTCGGTGAGGTCGGCGTAGCCGTCGAAGTCCACCTCGTCGAGGGGGTCCTCGACGTACACGAGGTCGTACTCGTCCACCAGTCGCTCGACGTACTCTATCTGTTCGGCGACGAGACGGACCTGGTTGGTGTAGTGGTAGGCGTCGTCCTCGAACAGTTCCGCCGCGGCCACGTCCAGGCCCATGCCGACCTCGAATCCGACCTCGTCCGCCACGCGGTCGGTGGCGACGTCGAGGATCTCCAGTGCGGTCTGGTCCTCGACGGGAGCCGCCCACGCACCTTCGTCACCCTTGTTCGCGTGGTGGCCCCGCTCTGCCAGCAGTTCGCCGACGACATCGTGGACCGCGGCGTTCGCGAAGACGGCGTCGGCGGCCGAGGGCGCCCCGACGGGGACGCCCAGGAACTCCTGGATGTCGGTCGAGTTCGCCGCGTGGGCGCCGCCGCCGATGACGTTGCCCAGTGGGACCGGGGCGTCACCGCGGAAGGTGCCCCCGAGATGCTGGAACAGCGGTGCGCCGAGGACGTCGGCCGCCGCTCTCGCCGCCGCCATCGAGATGGCGACGGCGCTGTTGGCGCCGATGCCCGAGAAGTCGTCGGTGCCGTCGGCACCGCGCAGCGTGGCGTCCACGTCGCGCTGGTCGCCGGCGAAGACCTCCCCGACGAGTCTCGGGACGGCGTGTTCGCGGGCGGCGGCGATGGCCTCCTCCGGCGGCAGTTCGACGGCCTCGAACTCGCCGGTCGAGGCACCACTGGGGGCGATCCCGCGGCCGAACCCGCCCGACTCCGTCTGGACGTCCGCCTCCACCGTCGGTGTCCCGCGGGAGTCGAGGACGCGCCGCAGTCGGACGTCCGTGATGAGCGTCACTGGCGACCCTCCCGGTTGACGGTGAACGGCAGGACGCCCGCGTCGTACTCCTGTGCGGCGACCAGTATCGGTTCGGTCTGGTCGGTGTCGATGAGCACCGGGGCCCCGTAGGACACCTGCAGCGCTCGCGCCCCGATGATGCGGGCCTTCTCGTACCGGTTGAACCGGGCCACGGCGTCGCCGGAGCCACTCCCACTCATTGGTAGGGTGCGACGATATCCACGAGGTCGCGGTGCGAGACGAGCATCCGGCGACAGCAGTGTCGCTCCACGCCGAGGTCGTCCAGTACCTCGGTCGGGTCCTCGCCGTCCGCGACGCGCTCCTTGTACGGCTCCCAGTGTTCGCCGACGACCTTACCACAGGTGAAACACCGGACTGGAACCATCATGGCTGGATCACCGGTAGGACTTCTGGTAGCGCGCCCGGGCGCCGGGGCCGCCCCACTTCTTTGCCTCGGACTGGCGCACGTCGTTGACGAGCAGCGTGCGGTCGAACTGCATGTAGGCGTCGCGCAGCTCCATGTCGCCGCTGTACTCGACCAGGCCGCGCGCGATCGCGGTGCGGGCCGCGTCGGCTTGGCCCATGATTCCGCCGCCCTCGACGCTGACGTCGATGTCGACGGAATCCCGGAGGTCCTCGGTCGCGATCCGGAACGGCTCCATCATCTTCAGGCGTGCCGTCTCCGGGTCGACCAGCTCGATCGGCCGGGCGTCGATGCGTACACGGCCCTCGCCCTCGCTCACCGTCGCGCGGGCGATCGCCGTCTTCTTCTTGCCGCTCGTGTTCGTTACCATGTTACCGTGGCTCCAAGCCGTTTCGAGACCTCGCCGAGTTCGACGAAGCGCGTGTTCGAGAGTCGATCCAGCGACGTGCCATCGAGCACCTCGACCCCGGCTTCGAAGGGGTTGTCCAGGTAGACCCGGACGCGCTCCATGGCCTCCCGGCCGCGCGGGCGCCGGTGGGGCACCATCCCCCGGATCGATCGCTTTGCGATCTCGTCGGGCCGTTTGGGATAGTACGGCCCCCGGTCGGACCCGAGTTCGGTGCGCTTCTCGAACCGGCCGACGACGTCCTCCTCGCGCCCGGTGACGACCATCTCCTCGGCGTTGACGACCGCGATCGACTCGCCCTCCAGGGCGCGATCCGCGACGATCGAGGCGACCCGACCCAGGATGCAGGCCCGGCCGTCGACGACGACGTCGGGCGAAAAGTCGTCGCTCATCGCATCACCCGGACGTTCGATCCCTCGGGGTTGTCCTCTACTGCCTGTGCTAGGTCGATCGGGTCGCCGTCGGCCTGCTGGATCTTCGTCTCCGCGCTGCCCGAGAAGTCGACCGCCGCGACGGTGACCGCCTT
>CAZEIO010000056.1:0-10762 GCA_964512525.1 uncultured Halobacteriales archaeon | reverse complement strand
GGCCGCCGACAACCTCGAGTTCGAACTCGCCGCCGACATCCGCGACCGGATGCGCACCCTGCGGCAGGAGCACGACCTCGACGACCTCGGCGTCGAACCCACTGACGGCGCGGTGCCGGGTCCCGAGGCCGAGGAGTTCTGACGCTCCCGGTCACCGTCGGCAGCGTCCGGCCCGTCCTGTCCTCGCGGTGCCGCTTCGGGTCGAACGACGCGTCCCGTCAGTTCGTCTCGGTCTCGGTCTCGGTTTCGGTCTCCGAGTCTGCCTCCGTCTCGCCGTCTCCCTCGTCGGCCGCGGCCGGCGACTCCCACGTGTCCTCGAAGGTGTCGGTGGCGTCGGTCCCGGCCTCGTCCTCGCCGTCCGTTCCGAGCTCCACGTCCATGTCGGGGACGGCGTCTTCGACGGCGTCGCGGGCCCGGTCGCTCGCGGTCTCGACGCCCTCGGTCGCCGCGTCGGCGTCCACCGCATCCTCTGCGGCGCCCGTGTCTGCCTCCGGCTCGTCCGTGCCGGCGGCGTCCGCCTCGCGCATGACCTCGCTCTCGGCCACGTTGTCGTCGGCTTCCGCGATGGCCTCTATCTCCGCGTCGGCGGCGGCGTCGCCGTTCATCTGGATGCCGTCGGCGAGTTCGTCGATGTCGTCGAGACCGAGCATCTCGCGGGTTTCCGTGTCGAAGTCCTGGCTCGTCAGCGTCGTCCCGTCCGCGACGTCGCTGCCGGTAAGGTGCTTGCCGTACCGGCCCAGCAGCGAGGACAGTTCCTGCGGCAGGACGAACGTGGTGGAGTCGCCCTGGCCGATGGCCTCTAGCGTCTCCATCCCCTTGTCCACGATTGCCCGCTCGCCCATCGACTCGGCGGACTTCGCCCGCAGGACCGTGGAGATGGCGTCGCCCTGTGCCTCGAGGATCTGGGCCTGCTTCTCGCCCTGTGCCTCGACGATGTTCGCCTGCTTCTCGCCCTGTGCCTTCTCGACGGCGGAGCGACGCTCACCCTGTGCCTCGAGGATCATGGCACGGCGCCGACGCTCGGCGGCGGTCTGCTGTTCCATCGCGTCCAGCACGTCCGACGAGGGCGTTATCTCCCGCACCTCGACCGACTCGACGCGGACGCCCCACTCGTCGGTCGGCCCGGCGAGTTCCTCGCGGATGCGCTCGTTGATCTGTCGGCGCTTGCTCAGGGTGTCGTCGAGTTCCATGTCGCCGAGCACCGCCCGTAGCGTCGTCTGGGCGAGGTTCGAGACGGCCCGCTCGTAGTTCTCGACCTCGAGGAAGGCCCGTTCGGCGTTCATGACGCGGATGTAGATGACGGCGTTGGCGACGACCGGGGAGTTGTCGCGGGTGATGGCCTCCTGCTTCGGCACGTCGAGCGTCTGGGTCCGCATGTCGAAGACGTGCGTGTTCGAGACGAACGGCGGGACGAAGTTGATGCCGGGCCTGACGAGCCCACGGTAGTCACCGAAGACGGTCAGCGCCTTCTTCTCGTACGCTTGGACGATCTCGACGGAACTAGCGACCACGACGACGGCCACGACGAGCAGCACCGCCCCGAGGACGCCGCCGGTCGCCTCGAACAGCGCCGCGAGACCGACCGCGGCCGCGATACCGGCGACCAGGACGCCGAGCGTCACCCGCTTCCAGATGCCCTGGTCCGCCTCTCTCGGCGTCCCTACCCGAGACGGGTCGCCGTCACGGCCACTCTCACTCATGCCACGAACTCACCGTGCCACGCGTTTAACAGTTCCGCGTACACCGCTATCCGCCCGCCGCTCGGCCGCGCGCCCGCGGTTCACTCGTCGTGTTCGCGTGGTTCTGCGCCGCCCGCGCGGTCGTGGTCGTGGTCGTGGTCACGCTCTCGCTCCGGCGACCCGCCCGGTTCGCCGCCGTCTGCCGTCGCCGGCGGCCGCTCGCCGTCGTCGTTCCCGGATTCCGTCTCCGGCCCGGCGCCGGTGTCGGCGTCGTCGGGGTCCGTCCTGACGACCCGTCCCGCCTCGCGGTGGTGGCCGACGACCTCGTCCAGTAGCAGTGCCTCGGGGTCGCTCGACTCGTACCGGCGGTCTATCTCGGCGCGGGCCCCCTCGAGGTCGCCGCCGATCGCTCGCCGGCGGACGGCCACGTAGGCGGCGAGGAAGTCCTCGTTCGTCGCGTCTTCGTCGGGCGCGAGCGTCGGTGCGCCGGACAGTTCGACGCCGAGTTCGGCCTCGATTTCGGTCCGCAACTCGCGGTAGGAGAAGTTCGTCGGCTCGTGGTCCGGGTCGAGGAGGTCCAGGAGGAGTTCGGAGGAGACGCGGTGGAACTCCGACCGAGACTCGAACAGTTCGGAGTCCTCGACGGCGTCGCGAATCCGGTCAACCAGTCCGTCGGGGAACCGGACCGTCTCCTTCGTCATGACTGCCCCCTCGTACGACGGGCACTTAGAACGTGGCGGTCGCCCACGACCCACCCCGACTCGACGGCTCGCCCGGCAGTCCCGGCCGCACGCGACCTCAGAGACGGCGGTCGATCCGCTCGGCGGTCGTCTCGCCCACGCCCTCGACGGCGGTGAGTTCCGCACGGGACGCCTCGCGCACCCCCCTGACGCTCCCGAATCGCCGCAGGAGTCGCTGGCGAGTGGCCGGTCCCACGCCCTCGACGCCGTCGAGGGCGGAGGACACGTCGTCGCGGACCGTGCGGTGGTACTCGACGGCGAAGCGATGTGCCTCGTCGCGCACGCGCCGGAGGAGCGTCGTCTGTGGCGCGTCGCGGTCCCACCGCGTCGGCCCGTCGAGCGTGAGCACCCGGTCGGAGTCGCGGTCCTCGCCCTTCGCGACGCCGACGAGTGGCCGGTCCCACCCGACGGCGTCGAGAGCCGCCCGCGCCGCCCGTAGCTGCTCCTGACCGCCGTCCACGACGAGGAGGTCGGGTTCCGGGCGGTCGTCGCGGCTCTCGACCGCTCGTTCCGCGCGCCACTCGACCAGCGCCCGCATCGACGCCGGGTCGTCGTTGCCCTCCGGCAACTTCTTGCGGCGGTAGTCGGCCTTCTCGGGGTCGCCGCCGACGAAGGTGACATCGCTGCCGACGACGTCACTGCCGCCCGCGTGACTCACGTCGAACCCCTCGATGCGCTCGACGTCGTGGCCGAGTTCGTCCGCGAGGGCGCGCAGGCCGTCGTCCGGGTCGCGGCCCCGGCGGGCGTTCTTGTTCGCGAGGTCAACCAGCCGTCCCCGCCGACCCGTCCCCGCGGCCGCGAGTTCGACCCCCTCGCCCTTCAGCCACGTCCGGAGGTCGTCGTCCGCGACGGGGACCGGAGTGAGGACGGTGTCGGGCAGGTCTCGCTCCGCGTAGTACTGCGGGAGGAAGGCCTCGAGTGCGGCCACCCGGTCGTCGCCGACGTCGCCCTCGACGCCGGTCAGGCGGTGGCGGTCCCGGTCCACCAGCTGGCCGTCCTCGGCGCGGAGGCGGGCGACGGTCGCCTCGTCGCCGTCAACGGCGACGCCGAGGACGTCCACCCGTCGGCCCGGTTCGACGTCCTCGCCGGCGGTCGCCCGCCGCGCGTCAACGACGCCGTCGTCGCCCGCGTGGAACGCCTCGACGGCCTCCAGTTGGTCGCGGAGGTTCGCCGCTCGCTCGAAGTTCTCACCCTGTGCGGCTCGCTCCATCCTCTCGCGGAGCGGCCCGGCGAGTGCGCCGGTCTCGCCGCCGAGGAAGCGCCGCACGGACTCGACGTCTGCGGCGTAGTCGGCGGCGTCTATCTCGCCCGTACACGGCGCGGTGCAGAGACCGACCTCGTAGTCGAGACAGGGGCGGTCGCGGCCGCTGTACTTGTGCTCCGAGCAGCCCCGGAGACCGTACACCGACCGCAGCGCCTTCACCACCGTCTCGACGCGGCCGACGCTCGTGTACGGTCCGAACGCCTCGGCGTCGGGGTCCGGGTCGCGTGTCACCTCGATCCGGGGTACCTCGTGGCTGGTCAACTGCACCAGCGGGTAGGACTTGTCGTCCTTCAGGCGGACGTTGTACCGCGGCGCGTGGCGCTTTATGAGGTTGGCCTCGAGCAACAGCGCCTGCGTCTCGGTGTCGGTGACGGTCACCTCGATGTCGTCGGCGCGAGCGACCATCTGCCGGACGCGTTCGCTGCGCGGATTGGCGTAGGAGGGCACTCGCTCGCGCAGGGAGACGGCCTTCCCGACGTACAGCGTGGTCCCGTCGGTGCGGAACTGGTACACCCCCGGCTCCGGGGGCAGGTCGCGGGCACGCTCGCGAACCGCCGCGGCGTCCATCGACGGTCGGTACGGTCCCGACCGGCTTGTGCCCCGCGGTTCCGGGCGACTACAGGGCCACCGACACGTCGTCCTCGACCGGCAGTTCGACGTCCGCCGGCGGTCCCTCGAAGTGCTTGCCGTTCTCGACGTACTTCGCCGTCTCGAGGACGCCGTTCAGTTCGCGCAGGCGGTCCATCCCGGCGGTGGCGGTGGCGTGGCGGTCGCCCCCGGTCTCCCGTCGGTGCCGCCAGCGATCACGACGACCGGCGGCGACCCCTCTATCGCGTCGCGGATCCGCTCGGCCTCCGCTTCGAGTGCGAACTCCAGTTCGGTCGTCTCGTGCATCGGCCGGACGTGTGAGCGGGCGGTCCTACCTCTTTCGCCGGTCGGCCGCCCCGTCGCCCGGCGGCCCCCGTCCCCCCGGTCCGACCCGGGGTGGGGCCACGGGCTTGGCGACGCGCCGGATTCTTCCCACCCCGGACCGAAGCCGGCGGCATGCCCGACTCCGACCCCGACGCTGGCGACGACTCGGCGGACGACGATGGGGGCGTCCGCGTCTGGCTGGTTGACCGCCAGTACGACGACGGCGGGATGGTGACGCTCGTGTACGCCACGCCCGACGGCGAGCGCCGCTACCGCACGCAGTTCTCGGCGGCCTACCTCGAGTCGCGGTCGGTGACCACCGCCCGCGAGGAACCGGCGTCCGAACTCGACTCCGTGCCCGAGGGCGAACAGGAACGCTACCGCACCGAGGTCGAGCGCGTGCAGGCGCGACACGACCCCGGCGACGAGGTCTGAGCGGGTCGGCTCCGGCGTCCCCGCGCTCTCGTCGCCGCAGTCGGGATTTCAGTCACGAGAAGATTCTTGTCGGGGCGGCGAAAGGTGGGCACGATGGCCGCAATCGAGATGCGTGGTGTCACGAAGCAGTACGGGGACGTGACGGCGCTGTCGGACCTCGACCTCACGGTGCCGGAGGGGGCGGTGTACGGCTTCCTCGGTCCCAACGGTGCCGGCAAGTCCACGACCATCGACATCCTCCTCGACTACGTCCGCCCGACTGCGGGGGAGGCTCGGGTGCTGGAGATGGACGCCCGCCGCGAGGGAGAGTCGGTGCGGCGTCGCGTCGGCATCCTCCCCGACGGCTACCGACTGTACGACCGACTGACGGGACGACGCCACGTCGAGTTCGTCGCGGATTCGAAGGGCGTCACCGCCGACGTCCAGGGCATCCTCGAGCGAGTCGGCGTCGCCGACGCTGCCGACCGGCGGGCCGGCGGCTACTCGAAGGGGATGGCCCAGCGACTCGTCCTCGGGATGGCCCTCGTCGGCGACCCCGACCTGCTGATACTGGACGAACCGACGACCGGTCTCGACCCGAACGGCGCCCGCGCGATGCGGGAGGTCGTCCGCGCGGAGAACGACCGCGGGACGACCGTCTTCTTCTCCTCGCACATCCTCGGACAGGTCGAGGCCGTCTGTGACTACGTCGGCATCCTCCAGAACGGCGAACTCGTCGCCGAGGACAGCGTCGAGGGACTGCGTGACCGCCTCGAGACCGACGCCTCGATGACGGTGTCGCTGTCGGCTGCCCCCGGTGACGCCGACCGACTGGCGGCCACCGTCGGCGACGTTGACGGCGTCTCCTCCGTCCGGATCGACGGCGAGACGCTCACGGTCGCCTGTCGGGACGACGCGAAGATGGCCGCCCTGCGGGCGATAGAGCGCGACGGCGTGACGGTCGCGGACATCCAGACCGCCGACGCCTCGCTAGAGGACCTGTTCGCGACGGTGACCGGGGACCGGCCGGCGACCGACGACGCGACTCCGACCGCCGGACAGAGCGGAGGTGACGGCGAGTGAGCGTCCCCACGGTCGCCCGCAAGGAGTTCGGCGACACCCGTCGCTCGCGGACGCTCGTGGCCGTCGTCTTCCTGTTCGTCCTCGTCATCGGCGGGGTGACGTACCTCTACGTCGAGTTCTTCACGAGTGCCAGCCCGGGCCAGCAACCCGACTCGGCCGCGGAACTGACGGCGACCGCGGTGGCGATTCTCGGCGGTCTCATCCCCGGCGGTCTCGGTCCGCTCTCCCTGCTGGTGCCGCTCATCGGGCTGTTGCTCGGCTACAAGGCCATCGTCGGCGAGCGCGAGACCGGCCAGATCAAGCTCCTGCTCGGACTGCCCCACTCCAGGCGCGACGTCGTCCTCGGGAAACTTCTCGGCCGGTCGGCGGTGGCAGGACTGGCCGTCGTCGCGGGGTTCGTCGCCGCGACCGTCGTCATCGCCGGCTTCGGCTCCGGCGTGACGCTCGCGCCGCTCGCGACCCTGCTCGTGGTCACGCTCCTGTTCGCGCTCGCGTACGTCAGCATCGGCATCGGTATCTCGGCGGTGTCGCCCGCTCAGGGCTGGGCGACGATCCTGGTCGTCGCCGTCGTCGGGGTGTTCCAGGCACTCTGGGGAGTCATCTTCTTCGGCATCCAAGCTGTCTTCTTCGATCTAGGCACTCCACTCCCGGAGTGGGTCCGGGGCATCCGGGCCGCCGCCCCGCCGGACGCGTACCGCAACGCGCTGACCGCCGCGCTCCGGGCGGTCACCGACGCCGACGTCGGACCGGCGGCGTCCCCGTCGGACGCCCCCGTCTTCCTCCAGGACTGGTTCGGCTTCGTCTGGCTGGCGCTGTGGACCGTCGTCCCGCTGGTCGTCGGCTACCTGCGCTTCCGCGAGACCGAGCTGACCTGACCGGCGAGCCGACCGCTCACTCCCCCAGCGTCTGCTGTCCCGTCTCGCCCTCCTCGGCGACGTCCACCCCGCGCTCCGCGAGGAGGGCGCGGAACTCGGCCTCCTCGAGTTGCGGGACGCCCTCGCGTTCTGCGTCGTCGCGCTTGCGCTGGCCGGGGTTCGACCCGACGACGAGGTAGTCGGTGTTGCCCGAGACGCTGCCCGTCGCCGACCCGCCGTGGCGCTCCACGAGGGCCTGTGCCTCCTCGCGGGTCATGGCGTCGAGTGCCCCGGTGAAGACGAACGTCTCGCCGGCGAGGGCGTCGCCCGTCTCGACGTCGTGTGCCTGTGGTTCGACGCCGCGGTCGAGGAGGGCGTCGATCGCCTCGCGGTTGCGCTCGCGGGTGAAGAACTCGACGACGGACTCGGCCACCGCCGGCCCGACGTCCGGGACGGCCTGCAGGCGCTCCGTGTCGCCGGCCGTCGCGACCGACCGGAGTTCCTCGAAGGTGCCGAACTCGCGGGCCAGCGCCGCCGCCGTCGTGTCGCCCACGTCCGGAATCCCCAGTGCCGCGACGAAGTCCGGCAACGGCGGCTCCCGGGTCGCCTCGACCGCGCTGACGAGGTTGTCCGCGCTGCGCTCGCCCCAGCCCTCCAACTCGGCGACCGCCGCACGGGTGAGGTCGTAGAGGTCGTGCACTCCCTCCGAAACCAGTTCCGCGTCCATCAGCTGGCGGACGGTGCGCTCGCCGAGGCCCTCCACGTCGAGGCCGGCATCGCTGGCGTAGTGTTCGACGCGACGGCGCAACTGGGCGGGACAGGCGCTGCCGCCCGTGCAGAAGGCCACCGGCCCGTCGCGCTCGACGGGGTGGCCACAGACCGGACACTCCTCGGGGAACGCGTACGTCTCGCGGCCGTCCTCGACGACTTCGGCGACCTGTGGG
The DNA here is from genome assembly GCA_964512525.1 of uncultured Halobacteriales archaeon. GTDB lineage: Archaea > Halobacteriota > Halobacteria > Halobacteriales > SW-7-71-33 > SW-7-71-33. The sequence goes on along the minus strand of CAZEIO010000056.1, from coordinate 2,872 downwards.
ATGACGTCACCCGCCCGTTCGACGCGGACGCGGTCGCCGACGCCCACGCCGAGGCGCGCTATCTCGGCGGGGTTGTGCAGGCTCGCCCGCGAGACGGTGACGCCGCCGACGTCCACGGGGTCGAGGAGGGCGACGGGCGTCAGCCGACCGGTGCGGCCGACCTGGACGGCCACGTCCCGCAGGGTGGTCTCGCCGCTGCGGGCGGGGAACTTGTAGGCGAAGGCCCACCGGTAGTGCCGGCTGGTGGCTCCGAGCGCCTCGCGGGCCTCGCGGCCGTCCACCTTGACGACCACGCCGTCCACCTCGTAGTTGAGGTCCTCGCGGTCCGCCAGGAGACGGTCGCGGTACTCGACCGCGGCCTCGACGTCTTCGACTCGCTCTACCCGGTCGTTGACGGGGAGGCCGAGGTCGGGCAGGGCGCGGTGTTCGGCCCACCGGGTCGGCCACGGGTCGCTCGACTCGAGGACGGCGAAGAAGAAGACCGACAGCGGTCGCTCGGCGACGACCGAGGGGTCCTGCTGGCGGAGCGTACCGGCGGTGGCGTTGCGCGGGTTCGCGAACGGTTCCTCGCCCCGTTCGAGACGCTCGCGGTTGTACGCCTGGAAGCCGTCGCGGGGCATGTACAGTTCGCCACGGACGGCGAGGACGTCGGGATAGTCCCCGCGCAGACGCTGTGGGACGGCGCCGACGGTGCGCACGTTGCGGGTCACGTCGTCGCCCGCCTGTCCATCGCCGCGGGTGACCGCCCGCTCCAGCCGGCCGTCCTCGTACACCACCTCGATGGAGACGCCGTCGAACTTCGGCTCGCAGACGTACTGCACTCGCGGGCGGTCGCGGTCGGCGAGGGCGTCGCGGACTCGCTCGTCGAACGCGCGGAGGTCCGCGGCGTCGTCGCCCTGTTCGATCGAGAGCATCGGCGCGACGTGCTCGACGGTGTCGAACTCCTCCACCGGTTCGCCGCCCACCCGCTGTGTCGGACTGTCCGCGGGGCGGTCGCCGAGTCGCTCCTCGAGTCGCTCGAGTCGGTCGAACAGGCGGTCGTAGGTGCGGTCGGCGACGACGGGGTCGGCCGCGACGTAGTAGCGCCGGTCGTGGTACCGGATCGCCGCCCGCAACTGTTCGGCCTGCCGCCGCGCGGTCGCCTCGTCGAGATCCTCGACGGGGTCGAGGTCCGCCGCCGCGGGTGGGTCCCGGACGAAGGGGTTGTCTCGCAGGTCGGCCGGCACGCCCTCGTCGCCGTCACCGTCGCTCCTCGGACCCGTGCTCATGTGCGTCGAGAGCGCCGCGACCGGCAAAAACGACCCGACTCGTCTGCCCCGTCTCGCCCGTCGCCGTCGCTGCCGACGCCCTCCGCGGTCGCGGCGCCGCGAGGACACGCTTTTTGCCGCCGGGCACGCCGCTGTGGTATGGCCACCCCCGACGACGACTTCCTCCTCCTGAACCCCGGTCCGGTGCCGGTCGCGCCCGAAGTCCGGCAGGCGATGGACGCGCCGATGGTCTCGCACCGCTCGACGGCGTTCGAGGACGTGTACGCCCGCGTGCAGGCGGGTCTCGACTACGTGTTCGAGCGTTCCACGCTGTCCGGTGCGTCCACCTCGGCGGGCGGGACGAGTCTCGCCCTGAACGGCACCGCCACGATGGGGATGGAGGCGGCGGTCGCCAACCTCGTGGACGCCGACTCGGAGGTCGTCGCCCTCGTCAACGGCAAGTTCGGCCGCCGGTTCGCTCGCATCGCCGACCGCTACTGTCGCTGCGAGCGGGTGACGGTGCCGTGGGGCGAGTCGTTCGACCTGGACGAGGTCGCGGCGGCCGTCACCGACGACACTGACGTCGTCACCGTCGTCCACAACGAGACCTCGACGGGCCTGCTCAACCCCGTCAGCGGGGTCGGCCGCATCGCCGCCGACCACGACGCCCACTTCCTCGTGGACGGCGTCACGTCGGTCGGCGGTGACGTCTTCTGCATCGACGACTGGTACGTGGACGTCGCGGTGACCGACGCCCAGAAGTGCCTCGCGACGCCGCCCGGCATCTCGGCGGTGTACGTCAGCGACCGGGTGCGCGACGACTTCGACGGCGAGGGGGCACCGTTCTACGAGGACCTCGACTGGCACCTCCGGAAGGCAGCGGCCGACCAGACGCCCTTCACGAGTGCCGTCCCCCTGTTCCGGGCGATGGCCGTCGCCCTCGAGAACGTCCGCGAGGAGGGGATGCCCGCACGCATCCGCCGGCACCGCCGGCAGGCGGCGGCCTTCCGGGAGGGCTTTGCCGCGATGGGACTCGAGAGTTTCCCCGAGACGACGGGCGCGACGGTGCGGTCGAACACCGTCACCGCCGTCTCCCTGCCGCCGGCCGCCCGCGCGGACCCGGACGCCTTCTTCGGTGCCGTCCGGGAGCGTGGCGTCTCCGTCTCGGGCGGCCAGGCACACCTCGGCGGGGACATCTTCCGCGTCTCGAACATGGGCGACCTCGTGCCCGAACAGGTGCTCCGCGGGGTGCGCACCGTCGGCGAGGCCGCCGACGAGGTGGGCGCGGACGTGGCCGTCGCCGCGGGCGTCGCGGCCGCCCGCGAACACCTGCAGGTCTGAGTCGTCGGCGGACCTCGACGCTGGCCGCCCTCCGTGCGGCCGTGCCGCCTGCGCCCACCGGGTCCGACGACCGCCGCCCGATTCCGGTTTCGGTCCCGGCGGCACCGTTGGTTACCAACGGTTATATTAGTTTGTCTCTCTATGCACGTCGTACATGACTCGTGACGGTTACGGCTTCGCGACGCGGTCGCTGCACGCGGGACAGGACCCGGACGAGACGACGAACGCACGGGCGGCACCGCTGTACCAGACGACGTCGTACGTCTTCGACGACGCCGACCACG
>CAZEIO010000055.1:0-10779 GCA_964512525.1 uncultured Halobacteriales archaeon | reverse complement strand
TCGAGTGGGACCGCCGAGATTCGAACTCGGGTCCAACGCACCCCATGCGCAGAGGATACCGCTACCCCACGGTCCCGTAGGTCGAACCTGCGTGGGGTCGAGGCTTAACAACTTCGCTTCCGTCGAGTCCGGACTGACTGCGCCGTCGCCGGGGAGACGCCGTCGGCCACGGGTCGGGGCCCCGCTACAGTTTGTCGGTCGAGTTCACGCTGAGCTGCGTGAGTTCGACGTGTGGCGGGCGCGACGCGGCGAACGTTATCGTCTCTGCGACGTCCACGGGGTCCATCGCCCGGCCCTCCCAGTGTTCCCAGTCGTTGAGTTCGGTGACGACTGGACCGGGCATCACGACGGTGACGCGGACGGGCTCGTCGGCCATCTCCTTGCGGAGCGACCGCATGAACCCGTTGACGCCGAACTTCGACGCCGTGTAGGTGCTGCCCCCCTCCTGTGGGTACCGGGCGCTCAGCGAGGAAACCGTGATGACGTCACCGAGGCCCGACTCGAGGACGGTCGGGAGGAGCGCGTGAGTCACGTTCAGGACCCCCTCGAGGTTGACGCGCAGACTCCGTCGCAGTTCGTCGCGGTCCGTCTCCGCGACCGGACCACCACGTGCGACGCCGGCGTTGTTCACGAGGAGGTCCACGCCGCCGAACGCGGAGCGAACCTCCTCGGCCATCGCATCGACGGCGTCCTCGTCCGTCACGTCGGTCGAGACCACCAGCGTCTCGCCGTCTATCTCGCTCGCGAGTGCGTCCAGTCGCCGTTCGCGGCGTGCCACCAGCGCGACAGAACAGCCTTCCCGGGCGAGGGAGTTCGCCGTCGCCGCTCCGATACCGGACGATGCGCCCGTGACGACCGCACATCGGTCGGCGAGATCCATACCGCCCCGTCGGAGACTCACCGGTTAACATCCCGGGTCCGGAGAAACAGCCTTTTTGATCGGAGGGGTGTCGTAGTGGCTGTGAACGACGTGACCGTGGACTTCGACGGCGACGCGGTACGGTCACGGCTGTCCGAACTCCTCGACAGAGACGTCGTGGACGTCAGGGTCCTCCACGACGGTCTGAACCTCTCCCTCGCCGTGGACACCGCAGCCGAGGCGGACGCGTACGTCATCCGGCGACCCAACAAGTTCCGGGACACGGAGTCGTTTATCGACGTCCGGCGAGAGTACGGCGTGCTCGACCGCCTCCAGGACACCCCGGTGCCGGCACCCCGGCCCGTCCACCTCGAGACGGGTGACTCGCTCCTCGGAGGGCCGTTCCTGGTGACGACACACCTTGACGGAGAGGCGGTCCACCTCGGCTCGCGGCTCCCGGAGCGGTTCCAGCATCCGGACGCCCGCAGGCAGTTCGGTGAGGTCGTCGTCGCGACGCTGGCCGACCTCCACGCGGTCGAGGTGGGACCGTTCGAGGACGTGTGCAGACGGCGGTCGCCCCGGGACCAGGTCGAGGAGACGATCGGTCGGATGGAGACGGCGACCGCGACGACCGGTCACGAACCGCCGAGAGTCTGGGACGTGGCCGACTGGCTCCGTGACAACGTCCCGCCCGACTCGGCGACCACGCTCTGTCACGGTGACTACCGGCCGGGCAACCTCCACTTCGTGGGCGACGACCTGCCGGCGATCTCGGGTGTCCTCGACTGGGAGACGGCGTTTCTCGGCGACCCACTCGGCGAACTCGGCTACCTGCTCCTCCGGTGGCGGGACGAAGGGGATCCGACGCCGGAGATCGGCGGAATCGCGGCACGACACCCGGACGCGAACGTGGTCGAGGAATTCTCCGGGGGCCGCGCACCGGGACTCGCCCCGTACTCGGCCAGACCGGGGAGTCCGACCCGTCGGGAACTCGTCGCTCTCTACGAGACACGGACCGGCGTCGCCTTCGAACACGACCGGTTCTACCGGGCGTTCGCGGCGTTCGTCCTCGCGGCCGTCTGGGCGGACATCTACCGGACAGAGGTCGAGTCCGGTCAGCCCAGAGAGTGGGAACCGAAGGTCGAGTACGTGGTGCTGGTCGCCGAGCGTATCGCGGGCGGAGAGTACCCGCTGTAGGCAAAGCAACGGGAAGCTGTCGCCGTCGCCACCGTTACCGAGGGTACAGCCCGCCAGCACCGGCCACCCCGATGAAGGTGCGCCGCGACACGGCCCGTCGTCCCCTCGCGGAGACGTCGTCTGGGACCAGCCAAGCCGAGACAGGTTCCGTATTCGTACCGCTATGAATACTATATAGTCAAAAACATCACTTTATACTTCTCTTTCGATCGGTCCGCGGTCGTACGGCGGTTCGGTACATAGGGTCCCGGATGTCCCGGACAATCGGAGCACGTATCCACGACACGAGTCGTGACCTGGGACCGCTGGTGTCCCGACACACGGAGGTATGTATTCGAGGGCTCCGACCGGTAGTATCGATCGGTCTCGCGATCCGGTATATAGTGATAGAATGATTTATCGTGATCGGCACTCCGACGGAGGGTATGGAGACGCGCAAGGTCCAGGTGACGGGCGGATCGACCTTCACCGTATCGCTGCCGAAGGACTGGGCGACCGAGAACGACGTCAGCGCCGGCAGCGTCATCGAGTTCTACCCCGAAGAGGACTCGCTGCTGTTGACGCCGAAGTCCGAACAGGAGCGCACGGAGGGCCGGATGGACGTCTCCGACCTCGAGGACGACCAGCTCACCCGTGCCGTGATGACGATGTACGTCAGCGGCTTCGACGTCATTCGCCTCGAGTCGGCGCGTATCACCACCGACCAGCGTCGGGCCATCCGCGAGGCCGTCCAGAGCCTCGTCGGCGTCGAGGTCCTCGAGGAGACGAACGACAGCGTCGTCGTACAGGACCTCCTCGACTCCTCGGAACTGTCGATTCACAACGCGGTGACGCGAATGCGCCTCATCGCCCGGTCGATGCTCGAGGACGCCGTGACCGCACTCGTCGAGAACGACGACGACCTCGCGCAGGACGTCATCGAGCGCGACGAGGACGTGGACCGCCTCTGGTACGCCGTCGCCCGCATCTTCCGGACGACCCTGCGCTCGCCGCCGGCCGCCGAGGAGATCGGCGTCTCCCGCGAGGAGTGCTTCGACCTCCACTCCTCCGCCCGACAACTGGAGCGAGTCGCCGACCACGCCGCGAAGATAGCCGAGTACGCCCTCGAACTCGACGGCGTGCCGTCCGAGGCGGCCGACGCCATCGGCGAACTCCACGCCGAGGCCGCCGAGATAGTCAGCGAGGCGATGGAGGCACTGTTCACCGACGACGAGACCGAGGCCACGGACCTCGCGAACGCCGCCCGCGCGGAGGTTCTCGCCGTCGAGGAGCGGACCCGGCAGACGGACGAGGTCATCTGGGAACTCGACCTCGATCCCAGACAGGCGCAGGCGCTGGGACTCGTCGTGGACTCGCTCTCCCGGGCCGCCGACTACGGCGGCAACATCGCCGAACGCTCCCTCCAGCGAGCGGCCCCCTCGCCGTAGGCGTCCGTGCAGTCCCGGTCGGTGACGGTCGTCGTCGGCGACGCCGAGTACCGTGTACCGACGCCGTCGTCCCGACTCGTCACCCGCGAGTGGTGGTTTCCGACCTGGCAGTAGCAGTCTCCGTCCTCCCTCTGGGCGACGAACGCGGTCCCGTCGTCAGTCCACGAGGACGGCATCAACCTGCCCGTCCTGCCCCGGCCGGGAGGTGACGCGGGCGCGACCCTCGCCCGTCTCGAGGATGGCCCCCTTCGTGACGATGTTCCGGCGTGCGTAGTTCGGGTCGGCACCGTTCTCGACGACGTTCTCGATGTCCGCCCGAACGGTCTCGTCGCCCGTGGCGACGTTCGCGACGTCGGTCTGGAGCGCGCGGACCTTCGTGTTGCCGCCGCGGGTCTGGACCGTCTTCAGCCGCGTCTCGCCGACGGTCGTCTCGGTCGCCTCGCGACCGATCTGGTGTTTCTTGCGGTCGCTCGCGGGCTTCCGTCGGCCGCCAGTTCGCAGTCGCGTGGAGTTTCCGTGGTCCATGTCGGTGATTGCGCGGGGCCTGCACTTCAACGCCTCGCTTGTGCCCCGACTTCCCGGGCCGCACCTCGGCCGTATCGCCACCACTATGTCGGCGTCGCTCGCCACGTGAGTCGTGAGTCTCCGGGTGACCGTCGCCGCCCCGTTTCGCGGGCGCGGAACGCGGCGGATGGGCGAGAGCGAGTTCGTCGTCGCACTCTCGTTGGACAGAGACTGGTTCTCACCCGACCAGGCCAAGCGACTCCTCGACGTCGCACGCGGCGAGGGACTGCTCACCGACGACGGCGACCGGGTCGCGCTGACCTTCGACCCGGGCGACGTGACGGTCCCAGACGACTTCGTGCCCGACGAGGCACTCCTGCGCGAGCGGTCGCCCTTCGAGCGCGTGCTCGAGGCACTCGTCGAGGCCGGCCACGACAAGCAGGCCGCCGTCGCCGAGATGAACGGCATCCAGCAGGACCTCGCCGTCTCCATCGAGGCCGCCGCCGTCCTCCACGCCCGCCGCGCCGGGGTGGACGTGAGCGACGCCGCGTCACGGGCGCTCGACGCCATGGCGGAGGCGGACGGGTCCGGGGAGTGAGTCGTGGCACACTTGGCCGCGCCCCGCTAGCGACGGCCATGGTCGAGGACAGCGTCACCGACGGGCGGCGTGTCGCCCAGTTGCTCGCGTCCGAGGTCACCGGCCGAGCGGGCGACCTCGCCGACCTCGTCGTGGACGACGCCGACCGCGACGCCGACCCAACCGAGGACGGGGCTCACGCGTACGACGTCCGACAGACGGGAGCGGGCGGGACCGATGGTCGCCGCGTCGCGAGCGTCCACCTCCAGCCAGACCGCGTCCGACTGGACGTCCGGGCCGCTCCGGTCGTCGCCCTCGAGACGGCGGCGGACCTCGACCTCCGAGCCCGGCCGCGAGCGACGACGCCGCCGAGCACCGTCGTCTTCGTCGAACGGGGGGCCGAGACGAAGCGGGCGGCCGACCTCCTCGGCGTCGTGGCGCGGGCCGACGACTGACGGGCGCTAGCTTCGCCGGAGCGCGCTACTTCTCGGTGGCGTGGCGGACGTCCACGACCACGCCGCGGGTGGAGTCGCGCATCGCCGCGCCGTGGGCGCGAGCGCGGCCGACGCCGAACGCCTGGGGCCCCTCGATCACCACCTCGTCGCCGACGCGGACGTCGTCGTCGGCGTCCGTCACGCCCGGCGCCAGGACGCTCCCGTGAGGGACGAAGTCGTCTATCTCGACTCGCTTCGTCGGGACGTCGGCCGCGACCCACCGGCGCGCACCGGCGAGCGTGAGCGACAGCGTGCCGTACTCGGGGACGACGGCGGCGAGTTGCGTCCCGTCTGACTCGATGCGCAGCTGCGGGTCGCGCCCGCCGACGGAGAACCCGGGGAACAGTTCGCGGCCGACACCGTCGCCGAACTGGTAGTCCGCGACCGCCCACAGGCGACGGCGGAAGCGCTCCGTCTTCCGGTAGCGCTCCGTCCCCGAGAGCGCCGCCGACAGGGCCGCGAGCGATTCGGCGGTCGTCGGGTGGTCGCCGACCGTGAACAGCGCCGTTCCCGGGGCCACGCCGTCCGCGACGGCCGCCGCGTCGGCGTCGCCGTCCACCGCCCGGACCCGCTCTATCCAGTCCACCGACTCGAACGCCCGGCGACAGACCGGCCGGTACTCCGCGGGGACGTGAGCGACGACGTGGGGGTACTCGTTGCGCCGGAGATAGCGGGCGAGGACCTCGCTCACGAACTCCACCTCGGTCGCCGTCCACCGGCCGGTGACGACGGCGTCGTAGTGGGCGGCTGGATAGGTTCGATCGAGTTCCTGCGGGACGACGCCGATGGGCGATGTCATCGACACCGTGTGAGCGCGGTAGTCGATGGCGCGGTGGAACTGCGCGTGGCTCTGGGACTCGCTGTACGGCTTCGTCGCCGAGCAGGGCACCAGCGCGAGCGGCGTCTCGTACCGCGAGCGGTAGCGACTGGTCACCCGGTCTGCGAAGCGACGTATCTCGGGACGGCGGAGGGTGTCGGCCGTCGTCGCACGGACGCCGCCGCGGTCGGTGCCGATCGCGCCTGGGCCACCTTCGTCCTCTACCACACCACGCCGGAACAACGGCGTCCGCTCCTCGAGGTAGCTCCACTCGTCGTCGAGGTGGCGGAGGACGGCCGTCGTCACGTTCTCGTGCCGGACCTGCCCCTCGAGGTAGTCACGGAGCGTGCCACGACGAACCGCCTCGCGGACCCGGCGTCCGGTCGCGACCAGCGCACCGCGGTTGTGCGCCACGCAGTCCGCCCGGTCGAACGAGTCCGGCGTGGCGTCGCGACACGACGGGCAGTGACACGGTAACTCGTCGAGGTCCGCGACGCTCCACGCGCCGTCGGCCGTGAGGTACTCGCCCTGGGTCCCGCGGACGACGGCGCGGGCGTCGTCCACGAAGTCCACGCCAGCGTACGCGAGTGCGGGGAGGAGTCGTGGCGTCGCGACGCCGGCCACGCCGAGGGCCGCGTCGTCCGGTACCGCCCGCCGGGTCTGCAGGAGTGCGTCAACGAGCCTTCGCCCGTGGTCCACGACGCCCGGCGCCGTCGAGAGGAGGTACGCGTCCGCACCGCGGTCGGCGGCCGTGTCGGGGCTGACGACTGCCGCCGTCGGGGCGTCCACCTGCGGCGTCGAGACGTCGAACGCCGCCTCGACCTCGGACTCGGTACCGGCCGGGAAGGCGCGGTGTGGCAGGACCGTCAGCCGGTCGGGATCGCCAGACGGCACCGTCCGGTCGCGGAACCAGAGACTCCCGGCGTCGTCGAGGACGGCCCGGGGTTCGCCCGCCATCGCCGGATGATCGTGGCCGTCGTCGGCGTCGGCGTCGGTGAAGACGGCTGGCGTCGTCACCGGGTCCGTCAGGCGGAGCGTCCCGAGGCGGGCGGGCCCGTCCCGGGCCTCGACCTCGAAGTAGTCGGTCACGGCTCGTCCTCCGGTCCGGCGGCCGGACCGCGCGTCTCGTTGAGGTCGATTCGTGTCACGCCCTCGGGTACCGCCGACAGCGTCTCCGGCGTCCAGCCGCGGTGTGCGAGGGCGAACTCGCCCGCGGGGTTCGCCGCAACGAGGCGGGCGACGCCCTCGGCGGCGGCGGCCCGCGCGGCGCGGTCGGTGCGGTCCGGCGTGACCGCCGTCAGCGGGTGGGTGTGTCGCAGGTCGTCGGGGACGGGACCGAACGGCGGCACGACGCGCCACGAGGCCGGCCAGTCTTCCACGCCCGGTCCCTCCGTCAGCAGCAGTCGCCGCGGCGTCTCGACGCGGTCGAGGCGGTCGTGGTGGCGGACCACGGTCGGGCGACGGGCGCTCTCGGCGGACAGGTAGTGGAAGGTGTCCCCGCGGGTGGGCGCCGACCGCTCGAGTTCCGCGGCGTGGTCGAGGAGCCTCCGGTAGCCGTCAAGCAGTGCCGGGTGCGAGCGGGCGCGACTCTCGACGAGTTCGAGAAGTGTCCCGGCCCGGATGGCGTCGCGGACGCGGCGCATCTCGCCGAAGGAGACGTGGAGATTGTGTTCCGCGAGCGGTTCCTCCCGGTCGTGCCCGGAGAGGGCTCGCACCTCGTCGGGAGTGTACGACGTGCAGACCGGACACTCGCAGGGGAACGTCTGCAGGTCCTCGAGGTGGCGAGTGCCTCGCGCGGTGAGGTAGCGGTCGTCGCGGGCGAACAGGGCGTACGCGGCGGAGTCGAACAGGTCACAGCCCATCGCGGCCGCCAGCGCGAACGTCATCGGGTGGCCCGCGCCGAAGAGGTGGACCGGACAGTCGGCGTCCAGTCCTCGCTTCGCCGCCATCACGACGTCAACCGTCTCGGCGTAGCGGTAGCCGTTCAACAGTGGCACGACGCCGCCGACCGGAAACACGTCCAGGTCGGTGTCGGCCGCGTTCCGGCCCGCCGCTTCCCGGAGGTCGTCGTACGTGGCCCCCTGCACCGGCGCGGTCACGAGCGACTCGTCCACCTCGACGTCGTCGGCCGTCGCTAGACGCTCCTCGGTGGTCGCGAGGTCGGCCTCGGCACGGTCGCGGTCGGCGTCCGGCGGCGTCGGCACGTCAACCGGCGTCGCGATGTCGGACCCGGCGTCGCGCTGAAAGCGCAGTATCTCGGCCGTCTCCACGTCGATGTCTCCGTACTCGGCCAGTTGGAACGAGCCGGAGTCGGTCATCACGACGCCGTCGAAGTCGAGGACGTCGTGGAGTCCGCGGTCGAGGACCGTCTCGCGGAGGTCGTCGTCGCCGTGGATGACGTAGGCGTTCGTGATGAGGGCGTCGGCGCCGAACTCGTCGGCCAGCCGCCGCGGCGGTATCGTGCGGATGTGGGGGTTGACCACCGGCAACAGTGTCGGCGTCTCGACGGACGCTCCCCGCGGCACCGTCAGTTCGCCCCGGCGGCCGGCGGCGTCCACGTCGTACACCTCGAAGGCCTCGCGCATCTCTCCGACTCGACGGGGGCGCCGCGCCTAAGCGTTGCGACCCGGCGACGCACCGCACGGCTCACAACAGCGACGCACCGAGTACCACCACGGCGAGGTTGTTCGCGAGGAGGACCAGTCCCAGGACGACCAGCAGTCCGAGCCACGTCTCGACGAGGCGGGCGAACGGGCGGCGGTACGGCTGCGGCGTCTGTCGCAGCATCTGCCGAAGCGCGTAGAAGAAGCCGACCGCGAGGACGACCGCGAGCAGGTTCACCGTCACGAAGGCCACCGGACCCTCGGTGAGCGCCCAGCGCAACAGGGGGTTGGCCTCGAGTGCCGGGCCGTACGCGGCGGCCGCGAAGACCGTCGTCAGCATGTCCACCGTTATCAGCAGAAAGAGCGCGACGGCGACCCAACTCCAGTAGTCCTCGAGGACGGCTGCCTCGGTCCGCGTCTCTGACCCGGAAGACGGCGCCGGCGTGGACCCGGTGGGCACACCGCCTACCGGTACCGTGGGGACAAAGCCGTTCGGGTGAGGTCGGTCCGGGTCGTGTCGCGGCGATCCCCCGGCGTCAGTCCGCGGCCGCGTCGTCGGCGTTCCACGGCGCCGCGTCGAAGTCCACGACGCGACGGCGCTGGTCGAGGTCGTCGATGGCCGCGAGGTCCTCGTCGTCGAGCGTGAGGTCGCGAGCGGCCCAGTTCTCGTCCACGTGGTCACCGCGGGCCTTCGGGATGACCGCCGCCTCGTCCTTCGAGAGTAGCCACGCGAGCGACACCTGCGCCGGCGTGGCGTCGTGTTTGGCTGCGACGCGCCGGATGGTCTCGACCTCGCTCACCTGGTTCCGGGCGATGGGCGAGTAGGCGACGAGCCAGTGGCCGTCTTCGCGGGCCATCTCCCGGAGGTCGGGCTGGGGGAGCATCGGGTGACACTCCACCTGGTGGGCGAACACCGGCGTCTCGAGGCGTTCTACGGCCTCCGCGAGGAGCGAGGGCGTGAAGTTCGACAGCCCGATCCGGTCCACGAGGCCGCGGTCAACCACCTCGTCGAGTGCGGGCAGCGTCGCCTCGGGGTCGTACGAGCGAATCGGCCAGTGAACGTACATGAGGTCGATGCTGCCCACGCCCAGTCGTTCGACGCTCTCCTGGGTCGTCTCGACGACGTCGTCGTACGAGAGGTTCCGAGTGCTCAGCTTCGAGGCCACGAACACGTCGTCGGCGTCCGCGTCGGCACGTTCGATGCCGGCCCGGACCCGTGCCTCGTTCTCGTAGCTCTGTGCGGTGTCCACGTGGCGATAGCCCAGCGAGACGGCCCGGGCCACCGCGTCGGCGCACTCTTCGCCGTCTAGTTGGTAGGTTCCGAAGCCGAAGCGTGGCATCGCCGCGAGGTCGAGTTCGCCTCCCATGGGCCGTCGCTCGGGACCGACCGTCTCGAAACCTGCGGTCGCGGAGAGGAACGACCGCGACCGGCAGCGGTCGGTCCCGACCCACCGTGACCACCGGACGCGACGACGGAGACCGGAGCCTCACTCGCCGTGCAGTCGATGATAGAGGACGCCGGTGACGGTACGGCCGTCCCGGACGTGACCGGCCGCGACCGCCGCCCGCAGGCCCGCGAGCGTTCCCGTCGTCACGCGGATGCTCTCGTCGTCGTCGAGGTCCCGGTCTGCGTTCGGGCGGCAGCCGCGGGCGACGACGTAGTGAAACAGTTGGTTGCCGACGCCGTTGGACGGCTCGACGCTGACGAGGTGTTCGACCGACGCCGCGGAGTGACCGGTCTCCTCCCGGAGTTCTCGCCGTGCGGCGGTCAGCGGGTCCTCGCCGGGTTCGGTGCTGCCCGCCGGGAGGCCGCGGTTGACGCGGTCCACGGCCTGTCGCCACTCCTCGACGAGGACGACGCCTCGCCGGTCGCCGCCGTCACCCGTCCCTGCGGCCACCGGCGTTCGTCCGTCGTCGACGGATCCCGCGTCGGACGGCCCCGACGGGGCGGGCCACGTGAGCGACCGCTCCGGGACGGCCACGTCCGCCGCGAGGACGGGGAGGACGACCACGCTCGGCGGTTCGACGACGTGGTCGTACTCGGCCTCGGTGCCGTCGGGCAGGCGCACTCGCTCGTTGACGACGTCGAACCCCTCGCAACTGTACGCGGTGTGGCCGTCGAGCGTCTCCCAGCGCAGTCCCGACGGGTCGGCGTCGTCGGGGCGGTCGTCGTCCATGAATGGGGTTGAGCGGCGGGAGACAAAAAGCGGCCCGTCACCGTCGCGCCGTCGGGAGCGACCGGGACGAACACTTATACTCACGGTGGCGGGTAACGGAGGTATGGTCATCCGGGCCAGCGAC
>CAZEIO010000054.1:4134-11253 GCA_964512525.1 uncultured Halobacteriales archaeon | reverse complement strand
GGACCGGGCTGTCGGGAGAGCCGACCGTCGAGACACGCCCGGCTGAGAGTCGGGGGCCCGTGCGCCCGCGACGCGAAGGCTTTATGCGGCGACCCGGCCGATACACGGATACTATGGTCAGCAAACGCGGACGGACCGGCAGTTCCGGGCGCTTCGGTGCCCGCTACGGCCGAGTTTCTCGAAGACGCGTGGACGAGATAGAGGACGTCTCCCGTGCGAAGCACACCTGTCCCGACTGCGGCGCAGAGCGCGTCGAGCGCGAGGGCACCGGCATCTGGTCGTGTTCCCGCTGTGGACACACGTTCGCCGGCGGCACCTACCGCCCGGAGACGCCGGGCGGTCGCTCCGTTCGCCGGTCCATCCGGGCGGCTCTCGCCGACGAGAGCGACGACGAGACGGCTGCCGACGCCGAATCCGCCGGGGGTGACTGACGATGAGCGCGGAGTCGTACGGCTACAAGTGCTCTCGCTGCAAGCGTGACGTCGAACTCGACGAGTACGGCGGCGTCCGCTGTCCCTACTGCGGTCACCGCGTCCTCCTCAAGGAGCGCAGTCGCGACATCCAGGAAGTCGAAGTCGAGTAACGACCGGATGGTCCTGTCCGACGACGCCGCACACGACGCCACATTTACGCTCTCCTGTCCGCCGGAGCGTGCCGACCGCGTCCGCGACGCCGTCGCCCGCGAGGTCGGCGAGATTGCCGACGACCGCTCGGGAGCGACCGTCGAGCGCGTCGCCACCGAAGACGGTGACGGTGCCGCCGTCCGCGTCACCGTCGCGGCGCGAGACGTCGCCGCACTCCGGGCGGCGACCGGAACGTGGCTCGGACTCGTCGAGGCCGCAGAGCGAACCGCCGTCGTCGCCGAGGTGGACGGCCGATAGTGACCGAACCGGTCTGGACCGTGACGGCGGCAGTCGAACGCACCCGGCGACTGTTGCGACCACCGCTGACCGGCGACGGACTCCTCCTCGTCGGCTTCGTGGAGGGACTGTTCGGCTGGCCGCTGTCGTGGCTCGTCGCCTCGCGGTCGGGCTTCGCGCCGTTTGGCATCCTCGGGACCATCGTCGCGTTGTGGGTCGTACTGACCGCCGCTATCGTCGCAGTCGGGTGGTTCGCGACGGCACGGCCGGTCCGGCGAAACGACGCCTGGGTGGTGTGGGGGGTACTCAACGTCATCGCCACCGGCGTCAACGTCCTCGGACTCCTCGACGTGAACGGGGTGGTGGACACGCTCCCGGGAACGCTCTCGCAGTTCGCCTTCTGGCACCCGTGGCTCGCCGTCTTCGGCGGCGGCTACATCATCACCGCCCTCCTCGACCGTGACGACTACCGCATCCTGCCGGTCGAGCGCGTCGGCTACGCGCTGACCGGCGTCGCGAGTCTCCTCGTCCTCGCCTTCGCCTTCTCGTCGGGCGAGAACTCCGCACTCGCCCTGCAGTACGCCTTCCACGTCGGGGCCGTCCTCCACCTCGCGCCCATCGGGTTCGACCTCGCGTACGACTCGCTGTAGTGACTACCGCTCGTCGGTCCACGGCGGCGTCCCCGTCGTCGCCGAACCGGGTCGCCCGCTCGGCGGCCGCGAACACCGCCTCGCGGTCGAGCGACCCGCCGCGACCGTGGGCAACTGGTCCGCGCTGGCCGGTGACGCTCGTCTCGACGCCGGCGACGGGACGCTCGCGAGCCACCAGCGAGTCGTGCCGCGGGTGACGCTCCGGAGTGTCGCCCTGGGGGGGAGGCGTCGAACTTCTCCTCGGTCACGCCCGGCCGTGGGCGGGCGACGGTCGAGAGCCTCCCGGTTCCACCGGGCGGACCGGGCCGCGACCGCGGCCGGCCCACCTTCTTCAGCGAGAGCGTCCCGCCGTTCACGGCGTTGACGAAACGCGAAGCGTCTCGTTCGCACACCAGAACGCTCCCCGTTCTGGGGACGGGCGTGAATCGCGTCCACTTTCACTCCGCTCGCCGCGGATTTATGCCAGTCGGGGGCGACTGTCCGGTAACTCAAGCGCCGAAATCAATCCGGGTACCAGTTGGGGTCCACCCCGCCGACACGCACCACGCGGTGCTTCCAGTACCCCTGCCCCTGAGAAACGGGATGGGGTGACGGCACGACCAATCCAACCCCTCCGACGGTTGAGCCTGCCCACCGTGGCAGACAGGGCAGGCAGGCCGATGGCACGGCCCGTGCGTCCTCGACCGCGAACGGCGGGGGCGAGTCCGACGCGGTGTCGGGCGCTGTGCACGGAGATACCGCGTCCCCGTCGGGACGCCGAACACGCCACACCCCTCGCGGGGCTCACGTACCGAGCGCGAACCGGAGTACGCCTGTCCGGCGAAATCTTGCCCCCGTCGGGGTCGGAGCACTCGACCCCGAGCGTGCGGTTGGGGAACCCCCGGCATTCACGTCGGGGAGGATGTCATAGCAGGGTGGCGCCGGCGGTACTCGTGTTCGTCACCCGTGGCTCGTAGCCAGCGTCGCTCAGGCCCGTCCCGAGGGCGAAGACGGTGTCGCCGAGCATCGCCATCGACGCCTCGCCGCCGGCCTCGGAGACCGCCGTGATGGTGTCACGGCTCCGTTCCGTCAGCAGGCCCGTCTCGCGGGCGAACCGGCGGGAGGCGTACACTAACGTCGGCAACGTCGGCTCCTTGACCACCGTCGAGAGTGCCTGCTGGCCCTTCCGGGTGACGAACGCCTCGGGGTCCTCGCCCGCGGCCGCGGCCGGCGTCCGTGGCGCGGCCGTGTCGTCGGTCCCGGGGTCGTCGCCGTCTTCCGGGCCGCCGAAGACCTCCGGTGTCGGGAGTTCGCCGAAGGAGACGAACTCCACCCGCGTCTGCGTCGGGATGCCGTCGAGGACCCCGTGTTGTGGACCGCCGGGCTCGAGTCGGATCGGTACGCCGCCGCGGAGTTGCGCGACGACGTCGCCGAGACCGGTGCCGGCCTCGACCTCGGCGCCGTGGGCAATGGTGGCGAGTTCGTTCTCGGAGAGACCACGGTCGAAGACGGCGTTGACAGCGAGGGCGGTGCCGAGCGTCACGCCCCCGCTGACGCCGAGGCCGGCCCCGACGGGCAGGTCCGTCTCTGCGTGGACGACGGCGTCGGCGTCGAGGGTCCGCAACACGCGCTCGGCGGCGGCCATCTCGACGGCCGTCCCGTTGAGTTCGACCGTCCGCTCGTTCGCCGGCGAGACGCGGACGGTCACGCCCTCCGAGAGCGTCAGTCCCGCGCCGCGAGACCCCGTCTTGGTCGGGTCGTCGTCGCGGTCCACGGTGAAAAAGCCCGTCACGTGGCCGGGCACGAACGCCTCGACGCGGTCACTCATCTGACGGCCGTTCCAGTGCGGCGACCTAAACACTTCGGGGACGGTACTACGACGGTGCGGTCACTCTCGTTCGGCGACCGTCTCGTGCTCTGGGCCGGTCGTCGTCTCGTCTGCCGGCTGGTCACCGGCCTCGCTCGTCGCTGCTCGACGACGCTCGGCGGCTGCACGTGCTTCGGCGACAGTCTCCGTCTCGAGCAGTCGCTCGACGCGACGCTCGAATTCCGCCTCGTCTATCTCGTCGCGAGCGTATCGCTCGCGGAGTTGCTCGAGGGCGTCCGCGGTCTCCTCACGGCCCCGTTCGTCGTTCGACGGTGGTCGGCTGCGCTCGTACTGCTTGGCGAGGCCGACCGCGAGCGGCACCAGTCCGCCGATCATCGGAAAGCCAATCCACCAGATGTCGACGTTCAGGACGTACAGCGCCGCCGCGATCCCGAATCCGGTCAACAGAGCCGCACCGACGGCGACGGGTTCGAGCGGAGAGTTGCCGTCTCTCACCGGGGCTCGCTCGTCCATGCGAGAACGATCTGGCGCATCACTCAAAGGTTGTCCGCTCGACACCCGTGGCGGTTCGGTTCGGCCGACGACCGTCGCGCGTGTCTGCACTCCGGGGGCAGTCTCGGGGCCTGGTCCCGCGTCAACTCGGGGCGAGAGTCGCTGGCGGTCGCGCGAGAACCCGGTCGTTCTGCCTCCCCTCACCTGCGTCCGAGGGATCGACGGCTCCGTCCTACGGACTCAGGCGCTGGCGATCCCTCGGGAACAGGATGGCCTCGCGGATGTTGTCGAGGCCGAGCATCGTGATCACGAGTCGCTCTGCGCCCATCCCCCAGCCGGCGTGGGGCGGCATCCCGTAGCGGAACGTCTCGGTGTAGTAGGCGAACTCCTCGGGCGGGAGGCCCTGCTGTTCGAAGCCCTCGACGAGGTGCTCGTAGCGATGCTCGCGCTGGCCGCCGCTGACGAGTTCCATCCGCGGGTGGTTCAGGTCGAAGCCCTTCGAGAGGTCGGGGTCGTCGTCGTAGTCCTGGATGTAGAACGGCTTGATCTCGGAGGGCCAGTCGGTGACGAAGAAGTGTTCGCCGATGGACTCGCCGAGGGCCTTCTCGGCCTCCGTCGAGAGGTCGTCGCCCCAGACAAGCGGCTCGTCGAGGTCGGCCTCGGCGTTCGCCCGCTCGATGGCCTCGTCGTAGCTGAGGCGGTCGAAGCCGCCGTCGGGCACGTCGAGGTCCACGTCGAGGGCGTCCAGTTGCGGCCCGCAGTCCGCCGCGACGGCCTCGTACGCGCTGACGACTATCTCCTCGGCGACGTCCATCGCGTCCTCGTGGTCGATGAAGGTGGCCTCGAAGTCGATGGAGGTGGCCTCGTTGACGTGGCGGGGCGTGTTGTGCTCCTCGGCGCGGAAGATCGGGCCGATCTCGAAGACGCGCTCCAGCCCGGAGCCGGCCATCAGCTGCTTGAACAGCTGTGGCGACTGGTTCATGAACGCCTCGCGGCCGAAGTAGGTGATCGGGAACAGTTCGGTGCCGCCCTCGGTGCCGGTGGCGACTATCTTCGGCGTGTTGATCTCCGTGCAGTCGAGGTCGCGGAAGGTGTCGCGGACGGCCTCCTGGACGCGGGCGCGAATCTCGAAGACCGCCTTCACCTCGGGCTTGCGGAGGTCGAGCGTGCGGTTGTCGAGCCGCGTCGAGAGTTCGGCGTCGACCTTGCCGCTCGGGTCGAGCGGCAGTTCGGGGTCGGCGGGGGCGACGACCTCAACCGACTCGGGAACGACCTCGACGCCGGTCGGCGCCCGCTCCTCGGCCTCGACCTGGCCCTCGACGACGACGACGCTCTCGCGGGCCACGTCGGTCCCCGTGGCGACGAGGTCGTCGTCCATCGCGTCCTTCTCGAACTTGACCTGTATCTTGCCCGTGCGGTCGCGCACGATGAGGAAGGCGATACCGCCGAGGTCGCGTATCTCGTGGGCCCAGCCGGCGACGCGGGCGTGCGTGCCCGGTTCGGCGTCGGCGGCGTAGGTCCGGTCGTCCATGTACATCGTACGCCGTGCTTTCCGCGGACGGCTCATAAGCCCCGTCATTCCGCGGCAGCGAGCGACGACGGTGGGTCAGTCCGCGTCGGTCTCCAGCCTCTCGTCGTCGAAGTCGCCCTCGACGTCTGCGAGGACGCCCTCCTCGGTCGCAACGTCGGCCGACGCCGGAGCGGTCTGGTCGTCGTCGCCGTCCTCGTCGTCCTCGTCCTCGTCGCCGTCGGCGTCGAGTCCCTCGACGGCCGCGATGGCGGCCCGCCGGAGTCCGCGGGCGCGGCCCTCGTCGATGTCCGCCCGCTCCGCGAGAGCCGGGGGGTCCACCGCGACGAGGTCGGCGACGCTCTCGACGTCGGCGTCGGCGAGTATCGACGCCGTCTCCTCGCCGACGCCCTCGACCGACCGCAGGTCGAGGTCACCGCCGCGCTCGGCCTGCCGGGCGCGGTACTCCCGGTAGTTACAGACGGGACAGCCGAGTTCCCACGGGTCGTCGTCGCTCTCGTCCACGACGAGTTCCCGCAGGCCGTGTTCCGCACAGACCGCGTCGGTGACCGTCAGGTCGCCACGACGGGGCAGCGGCAGGGAGTACTCGCAGTCGGGATAGCGCGAACAGCCGACGAGACGAGAGCCGTTGCGCAGCGTCTTCACCCGCAGTTCGCCGCCGTGGTCGCGACCACAGTCCGGGCAGGCCCCCAGCGCGGCCCCGTCGCCGGCCGCCTCCTCGGCACACAGCGGACAGCCGTGGTCGTAGGAGTCCCGGCCGTCGAGCATCCGCACCTCGTGGAGGTCGTGGCGCTCGCAGACGGCGTCGGTTATCTCCGGCTCGCCGCGGTCCGGCAGCGGGAGCGTGAACTCGCAGTCGGGATAGCCGTCACAGCCGACGAACGACGAGCCAGACCGGGACCGGCGAAGCAGGAGACGCTCGCCACAGTCCGGGCATCGCCCCAGCGTGGCGTCCTCCTTCAGCGATTCGCGAATCAGGTCTCCCACCTCCTCGCGGTTCGCCGCGAGGTCCTCGAAGACGGCCCGCAACATCTCGCGGGACTCCTGGGTCACCTCCTCGAGAGTCGCCTCGCCCTCGGCGATGGCGGTCATGTCCCGCTCCAGTCGCTGGGTCATGTCCGCGGTGACTATCTGCTCGGCGTACTCCTCGGCGGCGTCCACGACGGCCATCGCCAGCCGCGTCGGTCGCGGCGGGTCGCCGTCCACGTAGCCGCGGTCGTACAGTTTCTCCAGGGTATGGTGCCGTGTCGACTTCGTCCCCACCCCTAACTCCTTCAGCATCTCGATCAGGCGAGACTGGCTGTACCGCCGCGGGGGCTGGGTCTGCTTTGCCTCGAGGCGGACGTCCTCGACCACGAGACGGTCACCCTCGGCGACGTCGGGCAGGTGTTCCTCGGTGCTAGAGACGTAGGGGTACACCTCGTGGTAGCCGGGCGAGACGAGGCGTCGGCCGTTGGCCTTCAGGCTGGCGCCGTCGGCGTCGGCGACGACGCGGAGGTCGGCCCACTCCGCCGGGTCCGCGACGGTGGCGAGGAAGCGCCGGACGACCAGTTCGTACAGTTCGGCCTCGTCGTCGCTCAGGTCGTCGAGGGCGGGCAGTTCGTCGGTCGGGTGTATCGGCGGGTGGTCGGTGGACTCGGTGTCGCCGCGGGTCGGGTCGAGGTCGCCGTCGCCGTCGCGGAGGGCCGCGGCGTCGTCGCCCATCCCGGGCAACTCGGAGAGGGCGTCGAGGCGGTCCGAGGGATCGAGGTCGTCGGGGTAGACGGTGTTGTCCGTCCGCGG
>CAZEIO010000054.1:0-4124 GCA_964512525.1 uncultured Halobacteriales archaeon | reverse complement strand
CGTAGCCGGCGGTGTAGAGGTCCTCGGCGACGCTCATCGCGCGTTCGGCACCGTAGCCGAGGCTACCGGCCGCGGAGATGAAGGCGGTGGTGTCGAACGGCGTCGGCGGGGAGTCGGTACGGGTGCGGCGCCGGACGGACTCGACGGTCGCCGTCTCGGCACCGGCGACCGTCTCGTGGGCGGACTCGGCCGCGGACTCCTCCCAGATGCGCTCCTGTTCGCTGCCGTCAACCACCGAGAAGTACTGCGCCTCGAAGGAGTCACCGTCGGTCCCGAAGTCGGCGAACAGTTCCCAGTAGTCCTCGGGGTCGAAGGCCTCGATTTCGCGCTCGCGGTCAACGACGAGTCGCAGCGTCGGCGACTGGACGCGGCCGACGGAGATGAAGTCGTCACCGAGGCGACCGGCCGACAGCGAGAGAAAGCGGGTGAGCGCGGCCCCCCACATCAGGTCCACGACCTGCCGGGCCTCGCCGGCGGCCGCGAGGTCGAAGTCTATCTCGTCGGGGTCGTCGAAGGCCGCACGCACCTCCCGTTCCGTGATGGAGGAGAAGCGAACGCGGTCCACGGGAGCGTCGGTCTCCTCGCGGATGATCTCGTACGCCTCGACGCCGATGAGTTCGCCCTCGCGGTCGTAGTCGGTGGCGATGGTGACGCGGTCGGCGGCGCGGGCCAGCGACCGGAGTTCGCCGACGATGTCCTCGCGGGTGGCGGACTTGCACACCTCGGCGTCCACGAGTTCGACGGGTTCGACCGCCCGCCAGTCCTCGTACTCGGGCGGGAAGTCCACGCCGACGACGTGACCGGAGAGACCCACACAGACGCGGGAGACCCGCTCGCCCGCTCGCTCGTCGGTCCAGCGGTAAACGTTGACCTCCTCGCGGGAGACCGACGCGCTGCCGTCGCTGAGTATGTCCGCGATCCGGCGGGCGGCGTTGTCCTTCTCCGTGACGATCAGTTCGACACGGTCACCCTCGCTCATTGGCGGCGGCTACGCCGGGGGTGTTGCTAAACGTTCCGCCCCGGGCCGGTGCCGCCGGTCACCGGAAACATTTACCAACGGGCGGCTCTACCGTGCGGATATGTCACAGCCCTCTCCGTCGAAGTCGTCGGACAGCGCCGAGGAGGGGCGACCGGGAGAGGGGACCACGCCGCCCGCGGACGAGACCAACGCGAACGGCCGACGTCGTCGGGAGCGCGACCCCGAGGACGGCCACGACGGCGACGAGACCCCGGCGGCGACCGAGGACCTCCGTGCGCTCTACCTCGACAGCGACGACGCCGGCGAACTCATCTCGTCGCTGTCCTCCGAGACCGCCCGCTCCATCCTCGTCGCTCTCCACGACCGCCCGGCGACCGCCTCGGAACTCGCCGATTCGGTCGGCACCTCGGTCCAGAACGTCCGACACCACCTCGACAACCTCCGGGAGGCCGACCTCGTCCGCGCGGAAGACACCCGCTACTCCTCGAAGGGTCGCGAGATGGACGTGTACGCCCCCGTGGACCGGCCGCTGGTGGTCGTCGTCGGCAACGAGTCCGAGAAAGACGAGGTCCGCGAGACGGAGGCAGACAGCGAGGGCTTCGTGGACTCGCTCAGCCGGTTCGTCGGGGCCGTCGTCGGCCTCACCGCCGCCAGTCTCCTCGTCCAGTGGCTGTTCGTCACGCGATTGGGGGGCGACCTCGGTGGCCTCGTCCGCACGCCGGACGCCGTCGGCGGCGGCGTCGCGCCCGTCGTCGCCCCGCCGGGACTGCTGTTTTTCGCCGGCGGTGCCGTCGTCCTCGCGGCCGCGTCGCTGTGGCGCTACCGCCAGCGCAGCGGCGACTGACCCCGGCGTGTAGCTTTTAGTGACTGCTCGCCCTGTGTGGTCGTAGGATGGACCGCGGAGCGGGCGCGACGCAGGTCGTCGTCGCGCTGCTTCTCGTCGCGCTCTCCGGCGGGACGTTGCTGTTCGGACCGCCGTCGTCAGCCGCTGGTCCCGCGGGTCCCTCGGACGCGGAGTTCGAGACGTTCGTCGAGCGACCGCCGGGGGCCACGGTCGAACGGGAGGTCGAGGTGGTCGCCGAACTGAAGCCTGGCACGTCCGTCTCCGACGAACTGCTGGCACGGACCGACGTGCGCGTACAGCGGTCGGACGGCACCCGCCACCTGCGTGGGACGGTGTCGCTGTCGGAGGTGCGGGCGCTGTCCGACGCCCGCGGTGTCGCCGGCGTCCGCATCGAGACGGCGGACGTGGACGTCCGGGACCGCGACGCCGCGCCGGGGGCGACGGCCATCGGCGCCGCGCGACTGCACGACCGCGGCGTCACCGGCGCGAACGTCACCGTCGGCGTCATCGACGACGACTTCCGGCTAGACCACCCCGCCGTCGCCGGCCAGGTGGCCGCCTACCGCGCCTTCGGTGAGACGGGCGAGGCGGCCCACGGCACGGCAGTCGCGAGCATCGTCGCCGACACCGCGCCGGGGTCGCAGCTCCACCTCGCCGCCGTCGGCCCGACCACGACGCCCGAGGAGTACCGGCGTGCCGTCGAGTGGCTGCGGGCCTCCGGGGCGGACGTCATCGTGGACTCGGGGTCGTACCTCGGGGCCGCCGAGTCCGAGGAGATAGCGGCGGTCGCGAGTCGGGCCGCCGACGACGTGGCGTTCGTCACCAGCGCGGGCAACTACGCTCGACGACACTACACCGCCGTCCACGACCCGGTGGACGTGGGGGCGGCCGTGCTCCGTCCGGGCGACGTCGAGGGGGAGAACCGCAGTCGCGCGGTCGGGACGGCGAGTGCCTGGGGCGAGGCACAGAGCGCCGTCAGCCTCATCGGCGGGGACCGCGCGGACGGGACGGCCGCCGGCTGGCTCCGCTTCGGCGACGACCGCTACAACGAACTCGGGGACGGCGCGGTCGGCGGCCGGGTGACTGTGGCGGCCACGTGGAACTCCTCGATAGACTACGACCTCTACCTCGTCCGGGAGACTCGGGCCGGCCGAGTGGTGTGGACGAGTTCGACCGCCGACACCGACGGTCGCGAACGACTCTCGGTGGTCGTCCCGCGCGGCCGGTACGCCGTGGTCGTCGGCTACGATGGCGAGACCGAGGCACCGACGCGCCTGCACCTGTTCGCGAACCGCCGCCTCGGGACGGCCACGCCGGCTGGGAGTCTCACCGCGCCCGCCACGGCACCGGACGTCATCGCCGTCGGGGCGCTCGCGGACGAGGGTGACGGGGCAGCCGCCTTCTCGTCTCGCGGCCCGGTGGACGGCCGGGCGGGCGTGACGCTCGTGGCCCCCGACAGCGTCGGTCTCGAGGGTGCGGGAGAGAGCCGAGGCACCTCCTTCGCGGCGCCGTACGTCGCGGGGACGGTGGCGCTGTTGTACTCCGCTCACCCAGACGTGGCCGTGACGCGGGTCGGGACGGTCGTCTCCGAGTCGGCTGCCGACGTGGGGGCGGCCGGCCTCGACCCGGCGACGGGGTACGGTCGGCTCGACGCCCTCGCCGCCGCTCGCACGCTCGACGCGGCCGAGGAGGGCGCCCGGGTAGAGTCGGGTCAGACGGGGACGAACGTCACCGTGCCGCCGGCGACGCCGCTCCGGTCCGCGTAGCGACGGCTCAGTCGGCCTCGGCCCGGGCGTCGAGACGGTCGCGGAGCAACTCGTTGACCGTCCCCGGGTCGGCACTGCCGCCGGTGGCGCTCATCACCTGCCCGACGAGGAAGTTGATCGCGCCGTCCTCGCCGTCGTGGTAGTCCGCCACGGCGTCGGGATTCTCCGCGATGGCGTCCTCGACGGCGGCGACGACCGCGTCGTCGTCGGTCTTCCCGAGGTCCTCGCGTTCGACGACCGTATCGGGGTCGAGGCCCTCGTCGAGCATCGCCCGGAGGACGGTCTCCTCGGCGTTCTTGACCGTTATCTCCTCGTCGGCGACGAGTTCGACGAGGCGGGTGAACTCGTCGAGGCGGTCGGCGACGTCGGCGACGGCCATGTCGCGGTAGTTCAGTTCCCCGAGGAGACGGTCGGCCACCCACGACGCCGCGGTGTCGGGGTCGAACCGGTCGGCGACGGCCTCGTAGAAGTCCGCGACCTGCTTGCGAGAGGTGAGTTTCGAGGCGGCCTCCGCGCTGAGGTCGTACTCCTCGCG
>CAZEIO010000053.1:0-11340 GCA_964512525.1 uncultured Halobacteriales archaeon | reverse complement strand
CGCTCCGGCCGCTGTCGCTCTCGCTGAACTCCGGGGCCTCCTACATCGCCCGTACCGCCGCCGTCAACCCCAACCAGGCGCGGGACATCATCGTCGAGGCCATCGAACACGACGGCTTCGCCCACATCGACTTCCTCACGCAGTGTCCCACCTGGAACAAGGACGCGAAGCAGTACGTCCCGTACGTGGACATCCAGGAGTCCGACGACTACGACCACGACGTCCACGACCGGGAGGAGGCCGCCCGGATGATGTTCGAGACGGAGAACGAGCTCCACGAGGGCACCGTCCTCACGGGGCGGTACTACGTGGACGAGGACCGCCCGTCCTACGGGCAGGAGAAGCGCGCGATGGGCGGGATGCCCGAGACGCCGCTCGCGGAGCGGTACCACGACGACGACTACGAGTGGGAGCGCTCCGCCGACCTGATGGAGCGCCACCGGTAATCCCCCGACTACGGCGGAACCGGCCCGCGGCAGAACCACTCCCGTCGCCGTGTTCGTGATCGACCAGCATCCCTTTTCTAACCCGAAAGACGTTTTTCCGTAACCCGCAAATGACGTCGTATGAGCACGGGGTCGACGGAGGAGCGAATACTCTCGGTGCTAGAAGAGGACGCGAAGGCCTCCTACGCCGAGATAGCAGAGCGTGCCGACGTCTCGAAGCCTACCGTCCGCAAGTACGTCCGACGGCTGGAGGACGAGGGTGTCATCGTCGGGTACTCCGCCGACGTCGATCCGAAGAAGTTGCCCGGGGAGTCCATCGCTCTCGTGGGCATCGAGGTCGAGTCCGAGCGCTACGTCGAGGCGAGTCGCGAACTCGCGGCCCTCGACGCCGTCGAGTCGCTGTTCACTTCGAGCGGCGACCACACCCTGATGGCGGAGGTCCGGGCCACGGACGGCGACGAACTCGGCGACATCATCCAGGAGGCCATCCTCGCCATCGACGGTGTCACCGCCGCCCATCCCTCCTTCCTCCAGGAACGCCTGAAGTGACCGGGACGCTCTCACCGACCACCACCTACTTGATGCCGCCTTCCCACCCCCCGGACGGCAACGGATGGACGAGCCGGTACTGCTGACGGGGGCGAGCGGCCGGGTGGGAACGGCCATCCTCGATGGCCTGGCCGACGACTACGACTGGCGGCTGTTCGACCGCACGCCGCCGACCGGCGACCCGCCGGGCGAGACGTTCGTCGGTGACGTGACCGACGACGCCGCCGTCGGGGCCGCGATGGACGGCGCGGGTGCCGTCGTCCACCTCGCCGGTGACCCCCGCCCGGACGCCCCCTGGGACTCGGTCTGGCGCAACAACATCGACGGCACCCAGACCGTCTTCGAGGCGGCCGTCGAGGCGGACGTCGAACGGGTGGTCTTCGCCTCCTCGAACCACGCCGTCGGGGCCTACGAGGACGACCGTGCCCCGGCCGTGTACCGGACGGACTCCGACTTCCGGCTGGACGGCAGCGAACTGCCCCGGCCCGGCAACCTCTACGGCGTGAGCAAGGCCGCCGGCGAGGCCCTCGGGCGCTACTACCACGACCGCCACGGCCTCTCGGTGGTCTGTGTCCGCATCGGCAACCTCACCGCCGAGCGACCGCCGGAGGACTACGAGCGCGGCCAGGCGATGTGGCTCTCGCACCGCGACTGCGCGCACCTGTTCGACCGGTGTCTCCGGGCGGAGTACGGCTACGAGATCGTGTACGGAATCTCCGACAACGAGCGCAAGTACTACTCGATAGAGCGCGCCCGGGAAGTGTTGGGCTACGACCCGCAGGACGACTCCGCGGAGTACGACTGACGGCTCTGCACTGTGACCGACCGTTCGTCCGGCGGAACCGGAGCAGTCGAACGCTCACGGTCGGTTGAGGTCGGACGGTGCCAGAGATCCACAGAAGGCTCTCGGCGACACGGAGAGTCGTCAGCCCCGAGTCGTGGTGAACGGGAATACCCGCTCACCACGACCGCGGTTCGTTCGGCAAAAGACGTTATGACGCGGTCTCTCGAAGTGTCGTTCGATGTCCGAGGCGCGCGCGGCGGTCGTCCGGTGGCTCCCGGTGGCTGCGGGCCTCGTGTTGTTGACGTGGGTCGTGGTGGCGGTGAACGAGTCCGGTGGTGACGCCGAACTGGTCGCCGCCGCACTCCTGCCGGCGGCGCTCGCGCTGCGGATCGGGTGGATCGGCTACCGGACCGCGAGAGAGGGCGACCGCGAGGAGGCACGGACCGTCGTCGCGTGGGTCGCCGGCGGCGGCGTCGTGATGTGTCTGGTCGTCGGCTGGTTCGTCCTGCTGGTCGAGGGCCTCGGGGTGACGCCGACGCCCACGATGGCGGGGCTGACTGTCGTCGGCGCCGGCGCGTTACTCGGTCTGCGTATCGGCCGAGCGAGCGCACGCGCGAAACGGGAAGCCCGCGAGGTGACACGCGAGCGACTCGCCCGCAGGTACGCCCAGAAACGGCAGGAGCGTATCTCGCTGCTCAACCGTATCCTCCGACACAACGTCCGTAACGCACTCAACGTCATCCTCGGGTACGCGGACCTTCTGACCCGACACGTGGATGAGGAGGGTGCCGACCACCTCGCAGAGATACGCGAACACGGCGCCGCTGTCGGTGAGACGGTCAACACGTTCCAGCGAGTCGCCGAGACCCTCGCCGGAACCCGCGACGTCGAGACCAGAGACGTTGCGGAGGACCTTCGTCGTGCGGTCCGACGGGCGCGAGAGCAGTATCCAGTCGCCGAGTTCGAGACCGAGATACCCGACGAAGCGACGGTGGTCGGCAACGACCTCTTGGAGCGAATGCTGTACGCGCAACTGGAGAACGCCGTCGAACACAACGACGGTGATCCCCGGGTGGTCGTTACCTGCGAGCGAACGCCCAGTCGCGTCGTCGCGCGGATCGCAGACAACGGGCCGGGTATTCCCGACGCCGAGAAAGACCTGATCTTCGAGGCCGGCGACCGTGGTGTCACCACCGAGGGCGACGGACTCGAACTGTTTCTCGCCGCCGCCGTCGTCGAACGGTACGGTGGTCGGCTGTCCGTCGAGGACAACCATCCCCGTGGCGCGGTGTTCGTCACCGAACTGCCGAGGTCCACGACCGACCGGCCCCGCGTCGCCGACCACCACCTCGATTCGGACCCGGAAC
The DNA here is from genome assembly GCA_964512525.1 of uncultured Halobacteriales archaeon. Lineage (GTDB taxonomy): Archaea > Halobacteriota > Halobacteria > Halobacteriales > SW-7-71-33 > SW-7-71-33. The sequence continues at coordinate 8,194 of CAZEIO010000053.1, read as the reverse complement.
CGTCCGTCGATCCGGCAGCCGGCGACGGCGGTCGCTCCTGGCGAGGGACTCGTCAGTGACCGACGCAGCCCGTCGTGTCGGTACTCGATCCGTGGACGCAGTCGATCCGGGCACGTCGTTTCGGTCCAGTCAGTTCACGAACTCGGTGAGGTGTCTCTCGTGGGGTTCGAGTGACCGTTCCGCGAGTTCGTCCCGCCGAGAGTCGGTGGAAAGCGACCCGACACGACCGGGGAGGCGGTTCGACTCTATCTCGATTCGGCGGGAGAATCCCGCTTTCTCGCGAGAGACGGGTGTCCCGGCGTCAGTCCGCCGCGGTCAGCCCGCAGTGTGGACAGCGGTCGTTCACGAACGTACTGAAGAGACTGTCACAGGAGCGACAGGCCACGACGTTTCGTCCCTCAGCAGTTCTCATCTCACTAGTGGGTGGTCGCCAGCGACTTGTACATTTGCATTCGTTACGGATCGAGGGTCAACCGCAATAGCGTCTCGTCGTGCAGTTTTCATGTGATTATTCGGGTAAAGTCACGCGCCAGGTGACGGATTGTGCGGTCGTCGCGTCCGGTTTCGGACACGAGTGCAGCGTTCGCCATCGGAACCGGTCGGTGTCGCATCGGTACCTACAGGAGGTCGCCCACGTACCCGACCTCGTCGCCGTAGTGCCGGCGGAGACTGGACCGCGTCGCCGCACTGGCGGTTGGCGCGACGGCGCGGATCTCCGTCTCGAGGGCCGTCACTCGCGCGGCGACCGCCTCGTACTCGTCGGTACGGTTCGGTGCCGGCGAGGCGGTCTCGACCGTCGAGATGCACTCTGCGAGTTCCGCGACCAGGGTCTCGAGCCGTGCGTCCGGCGTCGTGTCGTCAGCGGGTCGTGTTTGCATGGATACGAGAGGTGTCCGGTCGCCCCTCCCCCGGCACTGTCGCGTCGTCCCCGTCGGCGCGAGGGCGCCCGTGACTCCCCCCGCCGAGATAGTTGTATTTCCATGTACTTTATTCTACTGGGTGAAGTTCGATGTTGGATATAAATAGAGTACGTCAGGATACCGACGACTCCCGAGAGTCGGAGGCACGAGACGGGTCGCACGGGGCGGCGGGTGGTGTCCACCGCGAGGGCTCAGGCCGCAGCCAGGAACTCCCACAGCGGTAACTCCACGATGGCGCCGTCATCGGGCGAGTCGAGTAGTCGGCGGGTGTCCTCGGTCAGGAGGATGCCGAACGGCGCCGATCCGTCCACGACGTGGTAGTGGGTCGTCGTCCGGCCGGAGTCGCTGCCCTCCGCGAACGTCCGTTCACGGAGTTCACCGCGATACTCCGGGCTGGAGACCGCGGCGCGAATCTCGTCGAGGCGGCGCTGGAACAGTCCCCCGGACGACGGACTCTCGACTGCGTCCGCGATGGTCGCTGCCTTGCCGTGTCCGATACCGGAGACGTCGGTGAGGTCCGACGGCGTGGCCCTTGACAGCGTCTCGAGGTCACCGTACCCCCGGTCGCGGAGCGCATCGAGCGTTCCCGCACCGACGCCGTCCAGTGCGGTGAGCGCCTCCAGGGTTTCGAGACCGTCGCTCCGGTCGTCAACCGGCGGGTCGAACTGGTCGGCGTCTCCGTACGCCTCCTTGTCGAGGAACTCGTACAGAGCGGCGCGTTTCCGGCTCAGCGTGGGTTCGTCCTCGGGGTACGCGACGGCGACCGGCACGGGCGCACCCCGGAACCGGGGCACGAAGTCCACGAGTTCTCCCCCGTCACTCTCCCAGTACTTGATGACGCCCTGTTTCGGGTCCCAGTCGTCGTTGATGACGTACGTGAGCCGCACCACGTGGTCGAGTGCGGCGATGTAGGCCAGTTCCGCCCGGAGTCGTGGGTCGCCCGACTCGTCCGACTGCCGGCCGAGGACGTCGTCCACGCCGTGACCGGTGACGGCGTTTACGGCCCCGACGTCCTGCGGGACGGGTCGCACGGCGGTCGGTCGCTGGTTGTCGTACTCCTCGGAGGGCGTCAGGACGTCCATCCGGTTCAGCGGCTCGAAGTACTTCTCCCGGAGCGTCCGTCGATCGACCGCGAACAGGGCGTCGTCGGCCGGGTCCTTGTTCTGGAGGACGCCGTACGAGACGGGGGCGACGGGCCGGTAGTTCGCGACCCACCCGAACAGTCGCTCGAGGTTGCGGACGTTCTTGATGGACGTGAAACTCGTCGCCTCCCGGTGCAGCGCCGTCCGGAGCAGGTCTCGGCTGGTCTCGGCGGCGGCCCGCCAGTACCCGTCGGCGAGCGCGGCCGCGAACTCGTCGGGGTCGCGGATGGCGACGACGTCGTCCGGGAGCGCGAGACTCCCCAGTCCCCCGAGGAGGAGGTACTCCCGGAAGCACCGACGGAGGCGGTCGGGGTCGAAGTAGGCCGCGTCCTCGTCGAAGCGAGCCGCCTGCAGGCGCGTCCAGAGGCGGTCAACGTCGTCCTCGACGACCGCGCCGTACAGTCCGCCGCGCAGCGGCGACGAGCGAATCCGGTACGTGTCCACGTCGCGTGCCGCGTCGGTCGGGTCGGGCGCCGCCGTCTCGGCGTAGGAGATGTCGGCCGTCGGTTCCTCGCTGTCGTCGCCCTCGTAGATCCGGTGGCGTCGCTGGGCGTAGTCGCTGAACTTCGGCGGCGTTATCTCCTGAATCCGGTACGAGACCGACCCGTCGGGACCCGAGAGACCCGCCAGTTCGCGTTCGAACTGCAGGTCGGCGATGGCCGTGAGCAGGACCGTCCGTGCGGGGCGGTCGGCCACCAGCGACTCGACGAGCGTTCCCCACCCGCCGTCGGCGCTCCCGGCCGCCGAGGCGACCGCGTGGACGTCGTCGATCAGGATCGCGTGGTCCGTGTCGCCGGGGTCGCCCTCCAGTACGTCGGTCTCGTACCGTCGAACCGCCCGGGTCACCTGTTCGTCGGCGCGAATCTGGTTGGTGGCGTCGGCGTCGAGCGGCAGGTAACACACCCGGTCGGGCGTGTACGACGTCGCCTCGTCCGCGACGTCGGGCTGGTACCTGTTGACCGCCCAGGCGAGGTGGTCTTCGACCTCGTCCTCGACCGCCTCGGGGTTCCGGTCGCCGGTGCGCACGGCCGAGAGCGCCTGGAGCTGTCGCTGGAGGTCGTCGTCCACGAACAGTCGGACGAGTTGCTGGAGGATGGTCGTCTTGCCGACGCCGGGCGGGCCACTGAGGCCGACGACGTCGTCGTCACCCGAGAGGACGGCACCCAGGATGTAGATGAAGTCACCGCGGAAGGACCGGTACTCCCGGAGCGGGTCGAACGCGCCCGGCAGGTCGTCGCCCGGTGGACGTCCGTCGGCCCACCAGTGGTTGTACTCGAAGAGCCGACCGACGAGGGTGTCCACGTGGGGTGAGCCCTCGTCCGGGGACCCGTCGCCCATTTGCAGTATCTACATCGAGAATCAATAAGAAAGAACCGGATCGTTCGCGGTGGGGAACGGTCGTCGCTCCGGCGGACGGGGAGAGTTGCCTGCGCCGCCCGTCCCCGTGACACCGACGGGACGGGGCTGTCCAGTTCGCCCGCCACGGCCACGGGTGGGGAGGGGTCGATGGACGGTCGCGTCACGCCGCGTCTCGTCGCCGCGACCGATCGCAAGTTCCATGCCCCGGCGGCGGTGAGTAAAATCGGTAGAATGGACGACGACAGCGACCCGGTGTCGGCACCCGTGGGGGCCGGTACGGTAGTCGTCTTCGCGGGGACGGCCCTCGCTCTCGTGACGGTTACGTGGCACGTTCGGGAGGTGTTCGCGATAGGCCGCGTCGCCGGGCCGGGTCTGGCACTCGTCCTCGACGGACTCCCCGCGGTCGGTGTGATCTACCTCGGCCGACGGCTGACCCGGTCGGGCCTCCCGGCAGGCGTGCGGTGGACCGTCGTCCGGTGGGGAGCGACCGGAAGCGTGGTCGTCGGCGGCATCGTCGCGCTGACCTTCGTCGTCCGTCTCCTCGAGGGGCGAGCGGTCGTCGAACCCGTCTTCCCACTCCTCGCTGCCGTCAACGTCGGCGGGGTCGTCGGCCTGGTCGCCGGCCTCCGCGACGCGCGGGCACGGGTCGAGTCCAGACGCGCCGAGAGTGTCCGGGAGGCACTCGCCTTCGTCAACGGTCTCGTCCGGCACGACCTCATCAACGACCTCGTCGCCATCCGGAGCACGACGACCCTGCTTGCGGATCGTCTCGACGACGACGAACACGTCGAGGTCATCGCCACGAAGACCGACGAGGCCCTGGAGCGCCTCGAGACCACCCGCGACGTCGCCGAGACGCTGGTCGGGGACGACCCCCCCGGAACGATCGACCTCACCGGCGTGGTTCGGTCGGCGGTCGAGTCACTCGACGGGTCGCTGGACGCGACCGTCGAGGTGGACCTGCCGGAGCGGGCCGTCGTCGTCGGGAACGACGGCCTCCGCTCCGTCGTTGACAACCTGCTAGAGAACGCAGTGCAACACACCGACGAGGTGGACCCCACGGTCCGGGTGAGCGTCGAGTGTGACGACGACCGCTGTCGCCTGCGAGTGGCCGACGACGGACCGGGACTCCCCGAGGACCTCCGGCGGTGGTTCGAGGGGGCAGACGTCGAGGGACCGGACGGTGGTCTGTTCATCGTCCGTCGGCTGGTGGCGGAGTACGGCGGTCACGTCCGGGTGCGCGACCGCGACCCGCGGGGGACCGTCTTCGTCGTCACCCTCGACCGTCCGGACGAGACGGTGCCGTGAGGCCGGGCTGGCGGCTCAGAACAGGCCGTCCACGTCGCGGTCCCGCCGACGACGGCGGTCCACCAGCGAGTCGAGGCGGCGGAAGACGACGTCGCGGTCTGCGCCGGCGACGAAGTCGAACACGAGCGTCACGAAGCGGACGCGCCTGCCCTCCGTGACCTCCTCGCGGGCGTAGTCGGCCGCGGCCGCGAGGACGTCCGGGTCGTAGCCCGTGGCCTCGGCGACGACGGGCGCGGCGAGCGCCGCCGCCTCGACGTCGAGGGCGTCGAGGGAGACGGGCTGGTCCCCGTGTTCGAGCGGCGGAGGGTCGCCCGGCGTCGGGTCGTCGGCGGCCGCGGCCAGCCACGAGCGAACGGGGGCGAGCGAGCAGTCGCGGTAGTCCGCCGGCAGCGGACCGAGGTAGGCCGCGGCGCTCTCGGCGAGACCGGCCGCACCCGCCGGGTTGTCGCTCTCGTGGTGGTGGACGGCGGCGGTGAACTGGATGAGACCGTGGAGCAGTCGCTCGTCGGCGGCGAGCGACGGCGTCTCGACGCGGTCTTCCCGGCTGGCCGCCTCGACGGTGGCTGGCGGCGACTCGCCGGCCGCCGCGAGGCGGTCCCGGAGCGTCAGCCAGTGCTCCTCCCAGAGGTCGTGGGCGGCGTGGCGGTGCCCGGCGTTGAACACGGCGGCACCGGCTCGGAGGCGGTCGTGCACGCTCACGAGAGACGGCGTAGCGGCGAGGGTCTTACGGTCGGGGTCCCGGGTCGAGCGCGGTCAGGTCATCTCGCCGGTCGAGCGGTCGTGGCCGGTCAACTGGAGGATACGGTCGGCGTAGTCGGCCTTCGCGAGGAGGACCTCACGGAGCTTCGGGGGGTTGCGGACGCGCTCCGCGAGGACGTCCTCGGGCACGGCGAGCGTGTCGGCGGGGACGTTGCCGTCGCCGTGGACCGGGAAGTGTGCGTCCTCGAGTTTCATCACGAGCGGGTTGTCGAGTCGCGCTACGCCCTCGCCGTCGGCGTACAGTTCCTCGTTCAGCCGCTCGTGCTGCCCACGGTGCATCAGGGCGCGGTCACTGTCGGCCGGCCGCACGTACAGCCGCCCGAGGTAGTAACCGCCCGAGAACGTCTCGAACATGCTATGCGTTCACGTCTCCCAAACGTTGCCGTATAAACCTTCGGGGCGACCCGGCGAGAGCGAGAGGGCGCCGGCCGAACGGTCGGGAGAGAGGCCGAGCGGCCCGACGCCGGTGGGTGACCGTCCGACGAGCGTCGGACACGGGCGCAGACACCCTTTTCAGCGACCGTCCGCAAGATAGACCGATGAACTCGGCGGCACTACTCGACCTCCTCGGCAACGAGAACCGCCGACGCATCCTCCAGTTACTCGCCCGCAAGCCGTGTTACGTCACCGAGATGAGCGAACAACTCGGCGTCAGTCCGAAGGCCATCATCGACCACCTCCGGAAGCTGGAGGCGGCCGGTCTCGTCGAGAGCCACGTGGACGACAGGCGGCGCAAGTACTTCCACATCGCCCGCAACCTCCGGCTCGAGGTCACCGTCTCGCCGTACCGCTTCGGCACGAAGTCGGCGTACCCCGAGAGCTTCGACCTCACTCGCTGTCGCCACCTCTCCATCGAGGTGACCGAGGACGAGACGGACGCCGGGGGCGAGCGGACCGACCCGAGAGAACCCGTCGCGCCCGGGCAGGGCAGTGCCGCGACCGGTCGCGCCGCCGACGACGGGCGTGACGCCGACGACGGGGGTGAAGCGGACCCCGACCCCAGGGCGCTGGCTGCCCGCCTCGACCGCCTCGAGGAACTGGAGGACGAACTCTCGCTCGCCCAGCGGTGGGTACAGGCGCAGTTGACCGACGCCATCGAGCGCGTGGGCGAGATGGTCGGCGACGACCTCGACGAGCGACTGTACGCCGACGTCCTGCTCGCGGTGCAGGACGGTGCCGAGACGGTCGAAACGGTCGCCGAACGGACGGGAGCGCCACGGGACCTCGTCAACGAGGCCCTGTCCGACCTCGCCGACACGGGCTTCCTCGACGAGCGCGACGGCCGCTGGCGGGTCGCCTGATCAGAACTCCCGGTCGAGGTCGGCCGTCGCGTCGTCCACGCGACCGACCAGTCCCGCCCGGAGGTCCCGTCCGAAGTACGTCCCCAGCAGCGCCGCGAGCAGACCCACGCCGGCACCGACGGCCGCGAGGCGCAGCACCGACCCGCCCGTCGCGACGGCGATCTCCAGTCGGCCGAGGAAGACGAGCGTCCCGACGACGCCCGCGCCGGCCGTCGCCGTCTCCATATAGTGACGGCGACTGCTGACCAGCCCGAGGACGAACGCCGACGCGAAGACGCCGAGACCGGCCGCCACGACGCCACCGAGAATGGGCACGAACCCACTCCCGACGGCGCCTGCGACGGCCGCGACGACCGCGAGCAGGAAGTACCGCGGCGAGAACAGCGTCGAGAGTGACGGGAACGACGGCGACGGCAGCGAGACGGAGGGAAGCAGCGAGCCGCCCTCGTCGGCAACCTGCCGGTCGGCGTGCGTGTCGGTGGCGGGGCTACCCGCGGCGTCGGCCGTCTCTCGGTCGGCGGTCGTGTCGCCGTCGGCCGCCTCGATGTCCTCGAGGACGGACTGCGCCTCCGCGACGGCCGCGGCCGCCTCGGGGTCGCGGTCGGCGTCGGTCTCGAGTTCGGCCTCCAGTTCGGCGAGGTCGTCTGTGCCGTCGGCCATATTCTCCCTCGGGACGCGGACGGAATGGGTCTTTCGCCGGTCGCCGTGACGGAGACTTGAAGTCCCGGCACTCGTACCGGGCGTATGAGCGACTCAGAGTCCGGCACGGCGCCCGCTCCCGGCGACCGGGTGCGCGTCGAGCGCGAGGGGACGACCTACGAGGGGGTGGTGTTGCCCTCCAGTACGCCGCGGACCCTCGTCGTGAAGCAGGAAGACGGCTACAACGTCGGCGTGGACCGGGCGGCGGCCTCGGTGGAGACGCTGGCGGCCGACGTCCACGACGTGGACGCGACGGGTGAGGCTGGCGAGTCTGCCGTCGCCTTCGACGACGACCTGCCGACGATAGCCCTCATCAGCACCGGCGGAACCATCGCCTCGACGGTGGACTACCGGACGGGTGCCGTCACCGCCCGCTTCGACGCCGAGGACGTCCTCCGGGCGGTGCCGGACCTCGCGGGGCGGGCCAACTACCGCGGCCGCGTCGTCGCGAACATCCTCTCGGAGAACATGGAACCGGCCATCTGGCAGGACCTCGCCGGGGCCGTTGCCGAGGAGATTCGCGACGGCGCCGACGGCGTCGTCGTCATGCACGGCACGGACACGATGCAGTACTCCGCGGCGGCGCTGTCGTTCATGCTCGACACCCCCGTCCCGGTGGTGTTCACCGGCAGTCAGCGCTCCGCCGACCGCCCCTCCTCGGACAACGTGATGAACGCCGTCTGTGCCGTCGAGGCGGCGAAAAGCG
>CAZEIO010000052.1:0-11510 GCA_964512525.1 uncultured Halobacteriales archaeon | reverse complement strand
CGGCGAGGAGTTCCAGGAGCACGGCCACCTCGCTCACTACCCGAAACTGTACGACGAGTTGGTTCGTGTCCCGCTTCTGGTTGACGTTCCCGGCGCCGACCACCGCCACGTCGAGGCCCCAGTCGGTCTTGACGACGTCCCGCCGACGGTCGCCGACCTTCTCGACGTCCCGGCCCCCTCGTCGTGGGAGGGCGACTCGCTCGCGCCGACTATCTCCGCGGGCGAACAGCCAGACGGTGAGCCGGTCGTCTCCGTCACCGTCCGTGGGGACGAGGTGACCACGCAGCCCATCCCGCGTGCGCTCGACGACGGCGACCTGCTCGTGAGCGTTCGCGACCGCGACTGGACCTACATCGAGAACGCCGACGACGGCACGACCGAACTGTACTACCGGCCGGCGGACCCGACCCAGCAGGACGACCGGTCCACGGCCCCGACCCCGGAGGAGCGGCGGGTAATGGAGGCGTTCGGGTCTGTCGCCGCGGACCACGCCGCGAGGCTCCGGTCGCAGGCGGACGACTCGTCGGCCGACGAGGTGGACGGCGACGTGGGGCGACGCCTCGACGCGCTGGGGTACCGATAGATGGTGCGGTCGCTCCTCCGGGAACTCATCGACGGGCCGCTCGCCACACGGCTGCGACGGTTCGCCGTCGTCGGCGCGGTTACTGCTGTTCTCCAGATGGTCCTCTTGTGGCTGTTCGTTGAGCTGGCCGGCGTTTACTACCTCCTCGCCGCCGTCGTTGCCATCGAGATAACGATCGTCCTGACGTACGTTCTCAACAACGCGTGGACGTTTCGGCACGTCCGCAACACCGGAACGACCGCGTTTCTGACCGGCCTCGTCAAGACCAACCTCGTCCGTGGGTCGGCGATACCGATCCAGCTCGCCGTCCTGTTCGCCCTCGTCGAGTACGGGCAGGTCCTCTACCTGCTCTCGAACGCGGTGGCGATCCTCGTCAGCGGCATCTACCGGTACGTTCTCGACTCGCGGTGGACGTGGGGGTGATCCGACCCGACCCGACCCGGTCTTGGGTCTCGGGGTCGGCCCTCGTCCCGGAGCGGGCGACGAGACCAGTGCCAGATTCGTCCGCGACTCCGGACCCACGCGTGGTTCCTCCCCGTCCGGTCTCGCGTCAGATCACGCCCGTGGTCTCTGCGACGTGGCGGGCGGCGGACTCGTTCATGCCGTCGCCGAGGATGGTGTACCGGTCGCGTATCTCGTGGGCGGTGGTCAGCGCCTCGACCAGCGTCTCGTCGTCGATGCCCAGTTCCTCGGCCGTGGTGGGGGCGCCGAGCGTCTCCAGTGCCGACCGGATGTCGGTCCAGATACCCCGCTCGCCGCCGTGGAGGTATGCGGTCATGATGGCCGCGACGCCCACCTGGTGACCGTGCAGTGCCTCGCCCGGCGAGATGCGGTCCAACTGGTGGGAGATGAGGTGTTCGGCGCCGCTGGCCGGCCGCGAGGAGCCGGCGATGGACATCGCGACCCCGGACGAGACGAGTGCCTTGACCACTATCCAGGCGGACTCCTCCAGTCCCGGGCGGATGGAGTCGGCGTTGTCAACCAGCATCTCGGCGGTCATCTCCGACAGGGCACCGGCGTACTCGGAGTACGGGACGTTCTTCAGCCGGGTGGCGAGTCGCCAGTCCATCACGGCGGTGTAGTTCGAGATGATGTCGGCACAGCCGGCGGTCGTCAGTTCCCACGGCGCGTCGGCGAGCAGTTCCGTGTCGGCGACGACGGCCACCGGCGGTTCCGCTGCGACCGAGTGGCGGGTGTCGCCCTCGGGGACCGACCCGCGACCGGAGACGATGCCGTCGTGACTGGCGGCGGTCGGGACGCTGACGAAGCCGAGACCGAGGTCCTCGGCGGCCATCTTCGCGATGTCGATTGCCTTCCCGCCGCCGACGCCGACGAGATAGCCCGCCTCGACCGTCTGTGCCCTGTCGATGACCCGCGTGACGGCCGCGAAACTGGCGTCCTCGACGACGACCGTCTCGACGTCCTCGCCGAGTTGCTCGCGGACCCGGTCACCCGCGATGGACTGTGGCGTCGGACTCGTGACCATCAGCGGGAGACCGGTCACCGGGAGACTGCCGACCACCTCGCCGACTCGCCCGACGACGCCGTGGCCGACCACGACGTCGCGTGGCAGGCGGATCCAGGTGGACTTCTCGAACATACCCTCCGTACTCCACCGACGGGTTTCAAATATGGTGGTCCCGCAGTCCGGCTACCCCTCGATGCGCGGGTCCAGGACGTCACCGAGGGCGTCGCCGAGGAGGTTCAGGGCGACGACGGTCACGACGAGCACCACTCCCGGCACCGTCGAGACCCACCAGTAGCGGGGGAAGGCGGTCGTGCCGATACCGACCGAGATGGTCTGGCCGAACGAGAACACCCGCGGGTCGCCCAGCGCGAGGAAGGAGAGCGCGGCCTCCAGCAACACGAGCGTCGGAATCTGTAGAGTGACGGCGGCGACGACCGTGCCCATCACGTTCGGGACGACGTGGTGGCGGACGACGAACAGGTGGCCGGCGCCGGCGCTCTCGGCGGCGCGGACGTACCCGAGGTCCCGACGTCCGACCGCCTCGCTGCGGACCATCCGCGCGACCGACCCCCACGACAGCAGTCCGAAGACCAGCAACAAAAGCGAGAACCGCGGCGCGTACACGTACTGTGCGACGACGTACACGAAGAAGGCGGGGACTATCTGCTGGAGGTCCACGAACCGCATCAACACCTCCTCGACGCGGCCCCCCGCCTCGGCCGCGAGGGTGCCGACGGCCGTCGCGAGCGGCACCAGCAGTGCGGCGGAGACGAACGCCACCTCGAGCGCCAGTCGCGCCCCGTTGACCGTCAGGACGACGAGGTCACGGCCGTTGCCGTCCGTTCCGAGCGGGTTCGCGAGCGTTCCCCAGCACTTCCCCATCGCTTCCTGTCCCGCACAGGTGGCCACGAACCGCGCGTCCACGCCGACGCCGACCGGGGGCTGGTGTGGCGGCGTGACCGACGCCACCTTCGGCACGCCCACGACCGCCGGCCCGAGCATCCCGACGACGAAGAAGCCGACGAGGTAGCAGAAGGCGGCCGTCCCGACGCGGTCCTCCCTGAGTCGGTCCCAGTAGTACCGGGTCAGCGTCGGCCGTCTCGCCAGCGGGACGACCACGTAGAACAGAAACACCGACAGCGAGAGGACGAACAGCCACTCGTGGACGGCCATCGTCCAGCCGAAGACCACCGTGTCGCGGGGTCCGAGGACGAACAGGTCCCAGCAGAAGCCCGCGACCAGTACCGACAGCCACGCGAGGAAGAGTACGGTCCGTACGGAGACGGGGCGGCGATCGCCGCCCTCGGCGTCGAGGTCCGGAAGGTCGATCCCGCGCCCGTGCCCCCGCCCGGCGTCGCTCACGGGACCCTCCTCCGACACGGTCGCGTCCGGACCAGTCCGTCATCGGTGCGACGGCGGTCGCTTCGCCCCACGAACGACGGACCGTCCGCGGGCGGCTTAAGCAGTCCGGTGGCCCGACACACCGCACGATTTAGGTCGGCAGGGTACCGTCCTCGTGACGAGACGCGTGACCCGCCGCATCTCGCCTCCTCCGACCGGACGGCCGTCGCGTGACCGCACCCGTCGTTGGCCCCCGGTCGGTCGGCGTCGGAGAAGGGGGGTGGCGGGCGACGCGGGAGGTGCGCCGCCGTGAGACGGTCGCGATACCTCCTCTCGCGGGTGCTGTGGACCGTCTTCGCCGCGTGGCTGGTGCTCTCTGGCACCTTCTTTTTGTTCGCGTACACGCCGGACCCCAACGAGACGCTCGTCGGCTTCAACGCGGGCTTCGGCGCGGCCGTCACCGGCGGCAACGTCTCGGCCGCACAGGAGGAGGCGGTGGAGGCCTACCGCGACGCCCGCAACTACGACCAGCCAATCGGCGAGCGTTACCTGCGGTGGATGGTCGCGTACGCCACCTTCGACTGGGGCGTCTCCTACACCTACGGCGAACCGGTGCGGGACGTGATACTCGACCGCGGGGCGGTGACGATGCTGTACCTCGTCCCGGCAGTCGTGCTGTCGGTCGTCGTCGGGACGGTCGTCGGCCTGTTCTCGGCGATGCGCCGCCGCACCGGCGTGGACTACGTCGTCCGCTCGCTGTCGTACGTCGGTCTCGGCGTGCCGAACTTCTGGCTGGCGAGCGTGCTGGCGCTGTTCGGTCTCAGCCAGTTCGAGATATTCGCGCTGTCGCGCTGGAACGACGCGCCGCCGACCAGTCCCGACAACCTCCCCCTGTTGGTGGTCGCCGGCGTCACCGTGACCGTCCACCTCCTCGCGATACAGGTGCGGTACGCCCGGTCGGAGTCGCGGTCGTACCTGCCCGAGCAGTTCGTGAAGATGGTGCGAGCCGCCGGAGCCGCCGAGTCTCGCGTCGCCCGCCACGTCCTCCGCAACGCGGCGGTCCCACTCGTCTCGCTCCTGTTCTCCGAGCTGCTCCTCGCGATACTCGTGGACGTCTTCGTGGTCGAGGCGGTCCTCGACGTGCCGGGACTCGGACTGGCGGCGTTCGAGGCCATCGAGTCCCGGGACATCGGCCTCGTTCTGGGGACGTGGCTGTTGCCGATGCTGCTGGTCCTCTGGGGGTCGCTCCTCCAGGACGTCCTGAAGACGGTCCTCGACCCACGCATCGGGAGCGAACAGTAACGTCCTGTTCGTCAATCTTTAACACGCCCTGTTTCGTACGCACTCCAGTGACCATGGACCGACGAAGATTTCTCAAGACTGCCGGAGCGGCGACCAGCGTGGGGGTACTCGCTGGCTGCGCGGGGGGATCGGACGGAACCGTGACGCTCGGTGTGCTCGGACCCGAGAGCGGGCCGCTGTCCACGCTGTGGCCACAGTACAAGGCGAACATCGAACTCGCCGTGAACCAGATGAACGGCGACGGCAACTTCGTCCACGACGGCGGCGGTCTCGACGTGGACGGGACCACCCGCGAGGTCGAGTTCGTCGCCTACGACACGGAGTCGAAGCCGAACGTCGGCGTCAGTGCCGCGGAGCGACTGATCGAACAGGACGGGGTGCCCGTAATCCTCGGGGCGATGTCCTCCACGACGACGCTCGCCATCATGGACATCACCGAGGAGTCGGAGGTGCCCCAGATAACCAGCGTCTCGGTCAACGAGAAGATAACGGGCGAGGAGGGTCACCGCTGGATGTTCCGCAACAAGGACACCGACAGCATGCGGGCGAACTTCATCAGCCGGGCCATCGCGAACGACATCAGCTTCGACAGCGTCGGCATGATCGGCCCGAACGACGACTTCGGCGTGGGCCGGATGGAGGCGTTCGCCTCTGCACTCGCCGACCGCGGGGTCGAGACGACCGCCCAGCAGGCGTTCAACCCGGACCAGCAGTCGTTCCTCCCGGAACTGGAGCAAATATACGAGGACGACCCCGACGCGGTGTACCTGGTGATCAACGACCCGACCAGCGCGGAGGTGCTGATCCCGCAGGCCCGGCAGGTGGGCTTCGAGGAGATCATCGCCACCAACCCCGCTGGGACGCCGAACATGCCCGACAAGGTTGGGGACCCGCTGGAGGGAGCCTACATCGAGATCACCTTCCCGAACGAGGCGCCGGACACGGCCGACCACGTCACCCAGTGGGCGGACAGTCTCGCCGCGGCCACCGACGGTGAGGTGCCGCCGGACTACATCGGTGCCCCGACGTACGACGCGGTCAACGTCATGGCCGACGCCATCGCCCGCGCGGACTCGACCGAACGGTCGGCAGTCCGTGACGCCATGGCCAGTGCCTCGATGACGGGCGTCTACCCCTACCCCGACTTCGAACTGTCGTTCGACGGTAACAACCAGGCACAGGTCGTCTCCGGACTGGCCGAGTGGCGTCGCGAGAGCGGAGAGTGGTCGCTGACGCCGATCACCGGTCCGTTCGCCGGCGGCTGACCGTGTCCCCGGTACTCGGACTCGCCACCGGAGGCGCCCTGCAGGCGTCGCCCGAGTTGCTCGTTCAGCAGCTGCTGAACGGACTGTCTATCGGGGCGGTGTACGCGCTCATCGCCATCGGCCTGACGCTCGTGTTCGGTATCATGGACGTCATCAACTTCGCTCACGGCGAGTTCGTCATGCTGGGGGCGTACGCCCTGTTCTGGCTGGTGACGCTCTTTAGCGTGCCCTTCTTTCCGGCGATGGTCGTCGGCGTCGTCCTCGTCGGCGGGTTCGCGGTCGCCGTCGAGCGGTCGGTGTTCCGCCCGCTGTACGACCGCCCCCTGCTGGCGCCGATGATGGCCTCGTTCGGACTGCTGTTGGTGGTGCAAAACGGCGTCAGTTACCTCTGGGGCGGCATGCCCCGGTCGGTGCCCGACCCGTTCAACAACGCCGTCGTCTCTCTTGGCGGCATCACCATCTCGCACATGCGGCTGTTCACCGTCGCGGTGACGGCACTGATGTACCTCGGCCTGTGGGCCTTCCTGCAGTACAGCACGACCGGCAAGGCCATCCGCGCGACCGCCCAGAACGAGGAGGCGGCGCTCATCCGTGGCATCGACACGGGCCGGGTCAACACGGCGACGTTCGTCCTCAGTGGGATCTTCGGCGCGGCCGGCGGCGTGTTCTACGGGACGCTGTTTCCCGTGTTCCCGACGATGGGACTGTACCCCATGCTGAAGGCGTTCGCCGCGATAATCATCGGCGGTCTCGGCAGCATCCCCGGTGCGCTCGTCGGTGGGTTGCTCATCGGCGTCGTGGAGGCAGTGGGTATCGTCGTCATCGAGAACGGCTCACAGTGGCGCGACGCCTTCGCCTTCCTGTTGCTCCTGACCGTCCTGCTCGTCCGGCCACAGGGTCTCCTTGGGGGGTGGGACCGGTGAGCGTCGATTCGGTCACCCTCCGCGTGGCGCGTGGACTGCAGCGCACCCGACTGATCGCCGGTCTCGCGCTCACAGCCGCGCTCGCCGCGCCCTTCGCCCTCGCCAACAGCTACCAGGTGAACGTGCTGGTGCTGGTGCTCGTGTTCGTGTTGCTCGCGCTGTCGGTGGACTTCCTGCTCGGGTTCACCGGCTACCTCTCGCTGGCACACCACGGCCTGTGGGGCGTCGGCGCGTACACCTCCGCGGTCCTCGCCACGAAGGTGGGCGTGCCGGTGTTGCTCTCGATGGTCCTGGCGGCGCTGTTTACGGCCCTGTTCACCGCCGTCTTGGCGGTGCCGACGTTCCGGGTCCGGGGGCACTACTTCGCGCTGGCCACTCTCGCGGTGGGCGAACTCATCGTCCTCGTCCTCAACAACTGGGTCGAGGTGACCGAGGGACCGTTCGGCTTCACGGGTATCCCGGCCCCGCAGGTGCCACTCGTCGGCGCCGTCGAATCCCGGATCGCGTACTACTACTTCGCCCTCCTGGTCGTGGTGGTCGTTCTCGCCGGCGTCCTCCGACTCCTGCGGTCGCCGTTCGGACTCTGCCTGCGCGCCATCCGCGAGGACGAACACCTCGCCGAGGCCCAGGGCCTCACGCTGATCCGGTACAAGGTCTCGGCTTACGCGCTGTCCGGACTGATCGCTGGCGTCGCCGGGGCACTGTTCGCCCACTACCAGCAGGTGATCGGCCCCGACAACTTCGAGATTCAGTACATGGCGGAGATGCTTGTGATGGTCATCGTGGGTGGATCGGGCTTCGTCGGCGGCAGCGTCGTGGGCCCGCTGGTGTTCGTCACTCTGCCCGAACTGTACCGCGTGCTCGGGGAACTCCGTCTCGTC
Source organism: uncultured Halobacteriales archaeon (assembly GCA_964512525.1). GTDB lineage: Archaea > Halobacteriota > Halobacteria > Halobacteriales > SW-7-71-33 > SW-7-71-33. Next base: position 3,747 of record CAZEIO010000052.1, on the reverse strand, counting down.
CTGTTCGGGGCCGTCCTCATCGCCGTGGTCATCTGGGCCCCTGAGGGGGTCGTCGGCCGGACCACGGAGTGGGCGGCACGGATCGTCCGGGGCACGCGGGACGCGTTCGACCCCGGTGACGGGCCGCCGGAGGGCCGTGATGCCGACGTCGAGACCGACGGGGGTGGGCGGTGAGTCTCCTCTCGCTCCGGGACGTCTCGAAGTCCTTCGGTGGTCTCACCGCCGTCGATGGGACGAGTTTCGACGTCGAGGAGGGTGAACTGCTGGGACTCGCGGGCCCGAACGGTGCCGGCAAGACGGTCACGTTCGACCTCATCACCGGCCAACTCCGTCCCGACGCCGGCAGCATCGTCTTCGACGGCGAGGACGTCACCGACTACTCGCCCGACGAGGTGGCTCGTGCCGGCATCGGTCGGACGTTCCAGGAGGTCCGCGTGTACGAGGAACTCACCGTGCGACAGAACCTCGCCTTCGCCGCCCAGCGCAAGGACATCACGACGACGCTGGGTGCCGTCGCCGGCGGCACGGCACAGACGGACCTCCTCGCACGCGCCGACGAGATGCTCGAGACGGTCGAACTGGAGCGACTGGCCGACCAGCCGGCCGCAAACCTCTCGCACGGCCAGCAGAAGATACTGGCCTTTGCGGCGTCGCTGTTGACCCACCCGGAACCCGACCTCGTTCTCCTCGACGAGCCGATGGCCGGCGTCAACCCGACGATGATAGAGCGCCTCGCGGACTACATCCGGGAGTTCCACCGGCGTGGCAAGACGTTTCTCATCGTCGAGCACAACATGCGTCTGATGAGCGACCTCTGTGACCGGATGGTCGTGATGGACGCCGGGTCGCCGATAGCGACCGGTCCACCCGAGGCCGTACAGCGCGACGACCGCGTCGTCGAGGCGTACTTCGGCACCTGACCACCGACAGTGACTGACTCACTCCTGCGGCTGACGGACGTGTACGCGGGGTACGGCGACGCCGAGGTGTTGCACGGGCTGAGTCTCCACGTGGACACCTCCGAGATCGTCGCCGTCGTCGGGCCGAACGGCGCCGGCAAGAGCACCGTCTTCCGGACGGTCTTCGGCCTGCTGACGCCGACCGACGGCACGGTCGAGCACGACGGCGAGGTGATAAACGGGCTGTCACCGCCGGACCTGCTCCGGCGTGGACTCGCGTACGTGCCACAGCGTCGCTCGACGTTCCCCGAGATGACCGTCGAGGAGAACCTCGAGATGAGCGGGTACCTCCAGGACGACGTCGCCGAGCGCATCGAACGCGTGCTCGACCGCTTCCCGGTGTTGCGCGAGAAGCGTGACGACCAGGCGAACACCCTTTCGGGGGGCCAGCAGCAGATGATGGAGATGGCCGGCGGGCTGATCATGGAACCCGACCTGATGCTCCTCGACGAGCCGTCTGCCGGTCTCGCTCCGACCATCGTGGACGACGTCTTCGAGCGAATCCGCGACCTGAACGACGCCGGCACCACCTTCCTCGTCATCGAGCAGAACGCACACCGGGCGCTGTCGGTCGCGGACCGCGGCTACGTCGTCGAACGCGGCGACGTTGCCATCGAGGGCGACGCCGACGAACTTCTGGCGGACGACGAGATCCAGCGACTGTACCTCGGTGGTCGCGGCGCGGAGGAGGCCTGACCCTCCCTGCAGTCCCTCGCGAACTCAGACCGTCTCGAGGATGTCGAGGACGCGCTTCTCTGCCGCGCGGTCGGGACCGCGCTCGCGGCCGGTGCGGTCGCTGTCGAGGTGGTCGGCGACGGTGCGCTCGTACGCCGCCGACAGCGGCGTTGCCTCCCAGCCGAGTGCCGCGAGTTTCGCCGTCGAGAGAACGTGCGGCGGGTCGCGGTAGAGCGGGAAGTCGGTCAACTCGAGGTCGGCGGCGGCGAGTTCTCGCTCGCCAGCGGTCACCACCTCGACGTCCGTCTCGAGTGCTGCCGCGATCCGCTGGACCGTTCCCCGGAGCGTCGTCAGTCGGCGGTCGCCGGCGTTGTACGCCTCACCCGCGGTTCCCGCCTCCGCGACGACGCGAAGTGCGCTCGCGACGTCTGCGACGTAGCCGCGGTGCCAGACGTTCGTGCCGTCGCCGGGGACGACGACGCGGTCGTGTTCGTGGACGCGGTGGATCCAGTAGTCCAGGCGCTCGGTGTAGTCGTGAGGACCGTACACTACCGGCGGGCGGACGCTCATCGCGCGAACGCCCTCGTCGGCGGCGGCGAAGACGGCGCGGTCGCCCTCGGCCTTTCGCGCCCCGTAGGTCTCGGCCGAGTCGTCGGTGGCCTGGTCGGGGGGACACGGCTCGAGTGTCGTCTCGCCCTCTCGCTTCGGTATCTCCTCGTCGGCGTACGCCGACCCGGAGGAGACGTACACGTAGGCGTCGGCGTCGGCGAACACCTCGGTCGCCCGGCGGACGTCCTCGGGGTAGTAGGCGACCACGTCGAGGACGACGTCCGGGTCGGCGGTCTCGCGTGCAGTCTCGAGGGTGCCGGCCTCCGTGCGGTCACCCGGAACGTGGGCGACTGCGTCGTGGTCGGCGAACGGGTTCTCGTGGTTGCCGCGGTTCAGTATCGTCACGTCGTATCCGTGCGCGAGTAACTCCTCGACGGTGTGGCGCCCGATGAACCGAGTCCCGCCGATCACGAGTGCGCTGTCGCCGATGGCTGGCATACGGGTCGCTCGCCGGCGGCGGACAAAACGGTGGCGTCACCGGCACGTCGGTCGTAGTCCCGGTCCGACCGTTGAACTGCGATGGCGGGACCAGACCCACCGTGCGCTGACCGCGAGCCGGCGGGGGCAGGAGAGTGCGACGCGACCCCCGCCGTCGCCGCCCGCCGTCGCCCATTCGCCTCTTCCGCGGCCTACTGCTAGCCAGACCGTCGTGGTGTCGGCACCCGTCTAGGTCGGCGACCGACGGCTCAGTAGGTCCGAGCGAAGTAGGCCGTCTCCTCGCTCGGGTCGCCACAGATCGCACACTCGTCGGCGATGGGGTCGTGGTCGTCCTCGCCCTCCATCGGCAGGAGGACGATCTCGGCGGCAATCTCGTCCTTGATCACCGTCTCACAGGCCTCGTCACCACACCACGCGGCACGGACGTAGCCGCCGTAGCGGCCGATGGTGCCCAGTATCTCTTCGGGACTCTCGGCGTCACGGACGTTCTCCTCGAGGTGGTCCGCGGCCGCGTCGTACAGCTTCTGGTGGACCGCGTCGAGGTGGTCCTCGACGGTTCCGGCGACGCCTGCCCGGTCCACCGTGGTCGTCTCGCCGTCGGGCCGGTGGACCAGCGTCGCGACCTCGTCGGCGACCTCGTTCGACCCGATTTCGACGCGCAGGGGGACGCCCCGGAGTTCCCACTCGTTGAACTTGAAGCCGGGATTGCGCTCGTCGCGATCGTCGAGTTCGACGCGGAGGCCGGCCGCCCGGAGGTCGGCGGCGAGGTCGTCGGCGTAGTCGAGGACGTCCTCGCGGTCGTCCTCGCCCCAGATGGGGACGATCACGACCTGTTCGGGCGCGACGGTGGGCGGGAAGACGAGCCCCTGGTCGTCGCCGTGTGCCATCAGCATCGCACCCATCGCCCGCCAGGAGAAGCCCCACGACGTGGTGTGGGCGGTCTTCTCGCGTTCGTCCTCGTCGGTGTAGGTTATCTCGAAGGCCTCGGCGAAGGACCGTCCGAGGTAGTGCGAGGTCGCCCCCTGGACGGACTTGCCGTCGGGCATCAGCGCCTCGACGGTGGTGG
>CAZEIO010000051.1:0-11514 GCA_964512525.1 uncultured Halobacteriales archaeon | reverse complement strand
TCGACGCCATCTTCGACGACGCCCGCTGGCCGGCCGACCCCGCCTACTACCTCAGTGTCCCCTCGCAGACCGACGACACCGTCGCGCCCGACGGCTGTCACACCGTCGTCCTCCTCGTCCCCGTCGCGCCGGGCCTCGACGATAGCCCCGCGGCCCGAGAGCGCTACCGCGAGACGATGCTCGACCGCCTCGCCGCCGACACCGGGGTGGACCTCCGCGACCGGGTCGTCGTGGAGACCGACGCCTGCGTCTCCGAGTTCGCCGCCCGCTACGACCGTCCCGACGGGACCGCCCTCGGTCTCGCCCACACCCTCCGGCAGACGGGGCCACTCCGGCCCGCCCACCGCGCCGGTCCAGACGGCTTCTACCTCGTCGGCGGCGACACGACGCCCGGGATCGGCGTCCCGATGTGTCTCGTCAGCGGTGAGCACGCCGCGGCCGCCGTCCGCGAGGACGAGACCGCGAGCAGTCGCCTGCCGATACCCTGACTCGGCCGGACTCGCCGGAACCGCTCGCGGTCGCCCCCCACTCGCGAGTCTCTCCGCACGACGGGACAGACGAGAGGAGAGTGCCACGCGGGGCGCGTGGCAGTCGGACGACGACGAGGCGGTTCTGGGTTCGACGGACGAACCGTCGGGAGTGGGGGATCGCCAGGCCGGTGGTGCCAGTGTCCGACCGGCGACCGACTCTCGGTCGCGAACGCCGACGAACTCTCTCCCTCCGTTCTGCGGGGGTTGAAGTGCCCGCGGCCGACCCGATGGCGGTTCGACCGGAGACAGCCGGAGCGACCCGCTCCCGTTCTCTCGCCCGTCGTCACGCTCCCAGGTCTCGGGAATCGGAGATGGGCACTTACTGTCGGCGGCAGTAGCCGCGTCCATGAGCATCGCGTCGGTCACCGACGGCTGGTCCCTCGGCAGCGGCGAACGGACGCACCCCTCCCTGACCGCCTCGCGGGTCGTCCTCGCGGTCCTGACGGCGGGGTTCGGGGCGGCGGCACTCGCCGACGTGGCCGTCCCCCTCGACGCCCAGATGGTCGTGTACCTCGTGGGGATGGTCGCGCTGAACCTGCCCCACGGCGGCTACGAGCACTTCAACAACCTGCGACGGCGGGAGTGGTCGTTCCGCTGGCGCTACGTCGCGACCTACCTCGCCGGTGTCGGCGGCTTCGTCGCCCTCTTTCTCCTCGCACCCGTGGCCGGACTGGCGCTGGCGCTGGTCGTCGCGATGGCGAAGGGCGGTCTCGGTGACGTGCGGGTCCTCGACGCCGCCACCGGGACGCCACACCTCCGCACGCGACCACAGCGGCTGCTCGCCGCCGCCGTCCGTGGCGGTGCGGTGATGCTCGTGCCGGTCGTCTTCTGGCCGGACGTCTTCCACGCCTTCAGCAGTCTGATGGTCGGTATGGTCGAACCGGGTGCACTCGCGCCCTACGCCGCCCACTTCGACCTGACGCGGACCCTCGCCGCGGGTGGCTTCGGCATGGCACTCCTCGCCCACCTCGGCCTCGGCTACGCCCGCGGCGGCGGCACGGCGTGGCGGGTGGACGCCGTCGAGTCGCTGTTGCTCGCGGCCTACTTCGCGGTCGTCCCGGTCGTCGTCGCCGTCGGTCTCTACTTCCCGTTCTGGTACTCCGCCCGGCAGACGGCGCGGGCGTCGCTGGTGGACCGCGCCCCGACCGACGAGTCGGCCGATCTCCTCGGCGACGACCCGGACCGTGCCGCCCTGGCGGCGTGGGGCGTCGCGGTCGTCGGCGCGCTCGCCACCGGCGCGACCCTGACCGTCGTGTACTGGGCCGTCCCGAACCCCCTGCCCGGCGACCTCCTCGCCGGCGGCGTCGCGTTCTGGAGCGTGTTCATCAGTATCGTCGCGCTCCCTCACGTCGTCGTCGGCTCCGTCCTCGACCGCGAGCGCGGCATCTGGTACGTGCCCTGACGACCGCCCCCCGCGCCGCGCCCGCTACCGCTCGCCGAGGAGCGTCCGCACGTTCGCCTCGCCCCAGACGAAGGCGGCGTGGGCGCTGTCGTCGAACGAGCAGTACGCGCCCACGGACCGCAGTGCGAGTGCCTCGGGCCCGGCGTCGGCAGTCCGCTCGCGGCGGAGACACTCGCCGTCCGGTCCCACCCACGTCTCGCGAACGACGCCCTCGTCGCCCGGCGACGCTGTGCGGTAGCGCAGTTCGGCACCGTTCTCGAACCCGACGACGACCGCGTTGCCGCCCGCGGCGTGGGGGCGGACGGCCGTGACCGCGGGCAGGTCGTCGGCCGGTTCGACCCGGCCCGCACGCGCGGCGTCGCGGTCACGGCCCGACGCGGTCGTGTCGTCTGTGTTCGTCGCCACGCCTCGGGAGTGTCACTCGCCGCCGACGACGGTCGGCCCTCGATACTGGGGGTATCGACCCCGTCAGCCGAGGAGGTCCTCGAGCAGTTTGCCCTGCGCGGCGGCGAGGTGTTCCGCGAGCGTCGAGGGAGAGATGTCGAGTTCCGCGGCCACCTCGGTGGCGTTCGCCTTCCGTGGGTACGAGAAGTAGCCCATCCCGTAGGCGGTCCGCAACACCTCGCGCTGGCGGTCGGTCAGTGCGCCACGGTCCACCAGCGTCCGGTCGCCGCCCTCCCGCGAGGTGGCGCCGGCGTCGGCGTGGACGAGGTACCGCACCTCGACTGTCTCCGCGGCGTCGTCGAGGTCGCGCACCACCTCGCGGAGGTCGCTCACGTCGTCGAGGTGGAGCGTGAGGACGAGCGTACCGCGCTCCACCCGCACGTCGGCGACGGGGTGACCGAGCGCCTCGACCGCCTCGCAGGCACAGGTGCCGTCGGCGGCGCGGTCGAACTGGTACACCCGCTCGTCGCCGACGTCGAGGACCGGGTCGGCGTCGGTGACGGCCGTGACCTCGGCGTCGCTCGTCTCGCCGTCCACGCGAAACTCCTCGGTCACCGTCTCGCCGGCTCGCGTCCACGTCACGTCCGTCACCGCCTCGTCACGCTCGCGGGAGAGCGCCGCCACCGGACAGTTCGACGGGTCGTGAACCGCTATCTCTGCGCGAACCCCCATCGGACGAGGGTGGTGGCGGGAGCCACAAGAACCCCGCCACGGTTCCGAGTCTCTGGGAACGTCCCGGTCGTCGCCCCAGACGGGTCGGGTCGGCATGAACCACCCGAACAGTGAGGGCCACCCGTGATACCCTCGCCGGTCGTGGCCGCCGGACGTGAGCGCGAGCGCAGGCGCGTCCCAGCGACCGACGCGGTCCCGGCGACGACTGCTCGCGGCGCTGGCGGCGACGACGGGTGTCGGCGTCGTGGGCTGTCTCGGCCCGGACGGCGACAGTGACCGGACGCTCCCACCGCCGGCCATCGGGGCGCCGAGTCGGGACGCCGCGGCCGTGACGGTGCGGACGTGGGCGGACTTCCGCTGTCCCCACTGTGCGACGTTCGAGCGGCAGGTGGTGCCGCGCCTGCGACGGTCGGTGCTCGGCGATGAGGTTCGCTACGAGCACCACGACTTCCCGGTACCGGTGGACCGCTGGTCGTGGCGGGTGGCGTCGGCCGCCCGCAGCGTCCAGGCACGAGCCGGCGTCGAGGCGTTCTGGTCGTTCGCCGCCCACGCGTTCGCCCACCAGTCGGCGATGGACGACGCGGCGGCGATACGGGCGGCGGCGAGGGCGGCCGACGCCGACCCCGACGCCGTCGCCGCGGACGTCGAGCGAGAGCGGTACCGTCCGGTCGTCGCCGCCGACCGCGAGACTGGCAGGGAGGCGGGCGTCACTGGGACACCCACCGTCCTCGTGGCCGGCGAGCGCGTCGCGCCAACGTACGAGGCTATCGCGAGCGCCGTCGAGCGCGAACGCTGAGAAATCGTCGCTCTCTCGCTCTCCGGGCACCGCTCTCGACCGTGGTCCCTACTCGCAGAACTCGCAGTCGCAGTAGCGCTCGCAGACGGGATTCGCGCAGTCGGCGTTGCGGGCGGCACAGAACTCCCGGCCGTGGGTGATGAGGAGGACGTGGAGTTCGTACTTCAGGTCGTCGGGGACGAGTTCGTCGAGGACGTCGTGGGCGCGCTGGTTCGAGGCCGCGTCTGGGACGAGTCCGAACCGCTTCGACACCCGCTCGACGTGGGTGTCCACGGCCATCGTCGGCTTCTCGAACTCGAAGTTGAGGACGACGCTGGCCGTCTTCGGGCCGATGCCCTTGATGTCGGTGAGCCAGGCGGTCGCCTCGTCGGTGTCCATCTCCGCGAGGAAGGCCAGCGAGTAGTCGCCGCCGGTGTGTTCGCGGGTCTTCGCGAGCGCCCGCTGGATGCGGCGGGCCTTGGTCTCCGGCAGGCCGGCGACCCGGACCGCCTCGGCGAGTTCCTCGACCGGTGCCTCCTCCATCTCGCGGTAGTCGCGGTACGTCGAGAACAGCGACTCGGCGGCGCGGGCGGTGTTCTCGTCGGCGACGTTCTGCGAGAGGATGGTCGTCACGAGCGAGCGCATCCCGTCGCGCTCCGACTCGCTCCGCTCGACGGGTCCGTGCAGTTCCACCAGGTCGCCGTGCAGGCCGCGGACGTCGATCTCGACGTCCCCGTTTCCGTCCTCGTCGTCGGACTCCGTGTCGGCACTCATCCGTGTTCGTCCGGTCGGCTCCCGGGGGTAAAACGTCGTCCTTCCGTGGCGGCCGCCCGCTGGCACCGCGCCCTCGCGTCGCCACTTCCTGGCCGGATCCGGCAGGGATTTGTGCGCCGTTACCCTGCAGGCAGGAAATGGTCTCGGCCACGTCACTGCCCGTGTTGCAGGTGTCGGACCTCCCGGTCCAGGTGCTCCGGGGTATCTACCTGGGCCTGTTGACGGGCATCGTCCCCGCCGTCGTCGCCTGGATCCTCGGCTTTCTGTTCAAGTACATCAGCGGCGTCAGCATCCCCGGATTCGGCGTCGTCGTCCTCGGTCTCGGCATCGCCGGTCTCAACGGCGGGCTCCTGGCGCTGAACGACCCGACGGTCCTCGCCGCGGGCCCGACCCTCGTCGTTGCCGTGATGGTCGTCCTGATGCTCACGCTGTACGCACACTCGAAGGGCGACGCCCTGGGCGCCCGCCTCCCGCGCCGGCTGAACCTCCGGAAACTGGCGAACCGCACACTCTCGGCCGACGTCGTCGAGATAGTGGACGCACGCCGGCAGGCCCGCGTCCGCGTCACTGGCGAGGTTGACGACCTCGAGGGCTACCCCGCGCTGCCGGCGGAACTCCGCGAAGAAATACGCACGGCGACGTACACTTTCCCGGCCGACCTGCCGCTGTCGGACCTCGAGCGCCGGACGGCAGAGCGACTGCGCGGCGAGTTCGACCTCGCGGACGTCCGGGTGACACTCGACGACCGGGGACGGGCGACCGTCGCCGCAGCGCCGCCAGTCGGCACCGTCTCTCGCCGCGTCGAGGACGGCGAACGCGCCGTCTCCGTCGAGACGCTACTCCCGACCGGCGTCGTCCGCGGCGACACCGTCCGACTGCCCGTCGCCGACGGAAGTGAGGACGGCGGCGACGCTGTCCGCGGCCGCGTCGTGGCCGCACGGTCCGACGGTGCGGGTTCGCCCCCGGCGGCTGCCGCCGACGAGGCGGTGCCGCCGCCCCGGGCCCCCTCGACGGTGGGCGGGGAGGGCCGACTCACCCTCGCCGTGCCCGCCAGCGAGACGAGAGCGCTCCTGTCGAGTCGTCCCCGGCGAGCGGTCGTCGAGTCCCGCGGGTCGAGTCGTGCGTCCGAACTCGTCGGCCTCCTGAGTCGCGCCGGCAGTCGCTTCGGCCACGTCACGGTTCGCGAGGACGGCCCCCTCGACGGCCGGACCATCGCAGAGGCGGGCGTCCGGGCACAGTACGACGTGGCCCTGATGGCCGTCCGCTCCAGCGGGTCGTGGCGGGTCGCTCCCGGCGGCGACGTCCGCCTCGCCGGCGGCGACGAACTGTACGCAGTCGGGCGGCGCGAGGCACTCTCGGCGTTTGCGGAGGCGGTCGGCGCGTGATCGCACCGATGGTCGCGTGGTCCGTGACGGCGGTTTGCTCCCTCGCCCTCCAGATACAGCTGGGCGAACTCACCGCCGGCCTCGCCCGTCTCTTGGGTCTTGCGTTCGCGGCGGCGGCCGTGGCCACCGTCGGCGCTGCCGTCCACCGTCTCTACGTCCACGAACCGCTCTCGAACGGCCTCGCGGCCGTCCTCGGCGTCGGTACCGTCGCCATCTACCTCAACACCGTCGGCCTGTTCGGGCAGGTCCTCGACCCCGTCGCCGTCGCCGACCCCTTCGCCGTCTCGACCGTCGTCTCGAACGTCGCTGCCCTCCTCGGCGGCGCGTTCGCGTCACCGGTCGGCCGGCGCGTCGGCGACCGCGTCGCCCGGACGTCGCTAGCCGCCGCCGGCGAGACGGTCGATCCCGGTGCTGTCGGCCGCCTCCGTGGTCGGATGACGGGTACGACCGCCGTGGAACTCCCGCCAGCCACCGAGATAGCGGATCTCGCCGGCTACGACCCCGTCTCCGACGCCACCCGCGACCGACTCGGCGGGCGCACCGTCGCGCTCCCGCGCGGCACCGGCAGTCTCGGCGACCGCCTCGCGACGCACCTCCGCGAGACGTACGACGTCGGCCGCGTGGACGCAGACGTCGAGGACGGTACGGTGACCTACCTCGCCGTCGGCACGCGACCGGCGGGCGTCGCGCCGACGCTCTCGCCCGGCACCGTCGCCGTTCCCGTCAGGGCGGACCCGCCGAACGGCGCGGGGCCGGGCGACCTCGTGCAGGTGTGGACCGTGCCCGAGACGACGGGCGAAGAGGCCGACGACGCGACGCCGGCCGGAGACGGCGAGGCACCGACGGCCGGGTCGGACGGCGCCCCGGCCACCGCGTCGGGATCGGCGTCGGTCCCCGGGACCACCCCTCGCCGGGTCGCGACGGCGGAGTTGCGGGCGACGACCGGCGACGTGGTGACACTGGCCATCGACGAGACGGCGGTGACTGCGCTGTCGGCGGCGGAGTCGTACCGCCTGGTGACGCTGCCGGCCCGCCGCGGTCCGGACCGAGAGTTCGCCTCGCTGCTGTCGGCGGCCGACGAGCGGATGGACGCCGTCACGGTCGCGCCGGGGAGCTCGCTCGTGGGTGCCACCATCGACGACGTGGCGGGGACCGTCGTGGCGGTGCGGACGGCAGACGGCGACGTCGAGGCCGTTCCGGGCCGCCGGCGGACCGTCTCGGCTGGCGAGACGCTGTACGTCGTCGCGCTCCCGGAGGTCATTCGGCGTCTGACCGACCGAGCGACGGCTCCTGGGGATCCGGCGGGCGACGCGTGACATCCGGCCACCCGCCGCCGCGCGCCCCGGACTCCGGCGACGGACTGGCGTCTCCCGTGACGAGGGGAGCCACGACTGGCGAGCAGTGGTCACGCGAGCCCCGACGAAACGGCGGTACGACGCGGCGTTACTCCGCCGTCTCGGTGTCGTCTTCCTCGTCTTCCCCGTCCTCGTCGGCGAGGAGGTCGAGTTCGGCGAGGTGAGTGGCGACTTCGTCGTCTTCGAGTTCGGAGAGAGTCGGCTCCCCGACCTCGACGGTCGCGATGCCGACCTCGCGGGGTGCCATTCCCCCGTCGTCGTCCGCCCCGGCGGCCAGTGCCTCTATGGCCAGGTCGATGCCGCCGTCGAGGTCCACGTCGGAACGGTACTCCGCCTCGAGGAAGTCCTCGGTCTCCTTGCGGTTGGCGCCGACGGCGAGGGCCTTCCACTCGTACGGCGTTCCCGAAGGGTCGGTCTCGAACAGGCGGGGTTCGCCGTTCTCGATGCCGCCGATGATGAGTGCGACGCCGAACGGCCGCGCGCCGCCGACCTGCGTGTACTGCTGGATGTGGTCGGTGACGGTCTTGGTGAGCGTCTCGACGCCGATGGGTTCACCGTACCGCAACTGGTTGACCTGTGCCTGCCGGCGGGCGAAGTCGATCAGTTGCCGGGCGTCGGCCACGTGGCCCGCGCTGGCGATGCCCATGTGGTCGTCGGCCTTGTGTATCTTCTCGACGCTGGTCTCCTCCATCAGCGGCGAGCGGATGCGCTTGTCCACCGCGAGGACGACGCCGTCCTCGGCGCGCACGCCGACGCTCGCCGTCCCGCGCTTGACCGCCTCGCGGGCGTACTCGACCTGGTAGAGACGTCCGTCCGGGGAGAAGATGGTGATCCCTCGGTCGTAGGCCTGTTGTTGGTTCTGTCCCTGCATGGTCAATCGTCCACATCATCGCCGGTCGCACCCGTAAACGCTTCGTCATCGCTCCCCGTCGGCGGGTGACAGTCCACGAGCGTCACCGACAGACTCTCGCCGTCGGCCGCCTCCTCGCCGGTCGCCGGTCGCACCGTCGCCGGCCGTCGCTCGCCGCCGAGTGTCACCGTCGTCCGCTCCGTCTCGGGCGGGTCGTCGAGGTGCCGGCGACAGGCCCGGAGCGTCCCGGAGACGCCGACGACCTCGACGCCGACGGAGTGGCCCGCAACCCGGGTGACGCAGGCCACCGCGGCCCGCGCCCGCCCGACCTCGTCCCGCCGCACCCGCAGGACGGCGTTGCCGACGCCGTCGGCGACCGCGAATTCCACGACGTCGGTGCGGGCGTCGGCCGCGCCTGGGTCGCCGAGGAGCGCACGGGCCGCGCGGTCCACGGCCGCCGCGAACGCCGCCCGGCCGACGTCGTCCGTCCCGGTCGGCCACGACTCCACCGCGACCGCGAGGTAGCGCCACCGCGGGCGAAGGTGCTTCGGGAGCGTCACGCGCCGGTCGCACCTCCGTCGGCGTCGTCGCCGTCGGTCGCCCCGTCACGGTCGTCGTCCTCGTACGGCCCGCGGCGGACGCCGGGTTCGACGAACTCCGGGGCCGTCACGCGCCGGACGTGGGCGACGACCGCTCCCCACCCCGCCAGTCCCGCCCGGACCGCGTCGCTCCCGAGACCGACCGCCTCGCCGACGGCCGCGAGGTCGCGCGGCGAGCGCAGGTCGAGGTGTGACCGGGCGCGGGCGGTCACGAGTGGCGTCGCGTCGGCGTCGTCGAGTATCTCGCGGCGACGACGGAGGCGCTCCAGCGCGGCCACGCGGTCCCGGCCCGTCTCGCGGAGGACGCCGCCGAGGTCGAGTGCGACGCGGACGCCGTGGTCCTCGGCGGTCGCCGCACGGACGTGGTCGAAGTCCACGTCGCGGTCGGCCGGGAGGAGGAGGGCGTCCACGCGGTCCTGTCCGACCGCGAAGCGAGTCGTCTCGGCGGTCCGCCCGCGGACGCACACGACGGTGTAGCGGGTGTCACTTCCCGAGCGAACGCTGCCGAGCGTACCCGCCGCCGTCTCGGCGTCGGCGGCGTTGACCACGACGCCGCTGACCACGTCGATTGCGTGGTCACCCTCGACGGTCACCCCCTCGCGGTCGGCGTTCGTGACGACGAGACCGCCGTACCCCTGGCGGGCGGCCGTCGCCGCGAGTCGCCCGACGGTACTCCGGCCGTCCGGGTGTGCGACGGCGGTCTCGTACGGCTTCACGGCCCGGTGACAGAGCCGGGCGGATCATAAACGCGGCGGTCTCCCCGACGGCCGGTCCGTCGGGGCCGATCAGTGCGCACGGAAGCCGTCGATGACCTCGTCGCAGTCCGGGCAGACGACGAGTTCGACGCCGGGACTCTTCGGCCCCATCGGTACCCCGTCGGCGTGTACCTCTCGCTCGACAGGTGCGCGTATCTCGGCGCCACAATGCGGGCAACGGTACGGTGCGTCGCTCGGCTCCCCTGTGCGTGACATCGACTAGCACGTTCTTCCCGTCGGACATAACGGTTGGGTGCACCGAGCGCGGGACGTGGCGGTTGTACCAACGCCGCGCCGGAGAGACAACGAACCCGACGAACGAGCGCAGGAGTCATCTCCCTCCGGGCCGGCGGACGTTCATGGACGCTGCCGTCGTCACCGTGGGCGACGAACTGCTGACCGGCGAGACGACGAACACGAACGCGACGTGGCTGGCGACGCGTCTCGCCGAGCGAGGCGTCTCCCTCGAGCGGTCGCTGACTGTACCGGACGACCGCGAGGCCATCGCGACCGCCGTCTCGCGCTACCGGGCGCGCTACGACCGGGTGGTCGTCACCGGCGGTCTCGGCGGGACGCCGGACGACCTGACGGTGGCGGCCGTCGCCGCCGCACTGGACCGCGACCTCGTGGTGAACGACCGGGCTCGCGCCGCCATCCGCGAGACTGCCGACCAGTTCCGCGCCGAGAATCCCGACCTCGTCGAGCGGTACGACCTCGACCTCGACCTCGACGCGCAGGCGACCCTCCCCGAGGGCTGTCGGGTGCTCGACAACCCCGTCGGCCTGTCGCCGGGGTGTGCCGTCGAGGGTGTGTACGTCCTGCCGGGTATTCCCGAGGAGATGCGAGGCACCTTCGAGGGCGTCGCCGGGGAGTTCGCGGGCGACGTCACAGGCGAGACGCTCTCGACCGCCGCGCCGGAGGCGGCCGTCTCGCACCTCGTGCGCGAGGCGGGCGAACGGTTCGACGTCCGCGTCGGCTCCTATCCCGGCAAGCAGAGCGAGGGCGTGGACGGCCGCCTGCGGGTCCGGGGACCGCCGGAAGCGGTGGCCGACGCGGCCGAGTGGCTCCGCGAACGCGTCGCCGAAGTCGAGGACGAAGGCGGGGGGGACAGCGGGGGCGAGGGCGACCAGTAGCGCGCCGACGCGCGGGACGCCACCGCCGCCCGGTCGTCCCGTCCGCTACGAGGTCTGGGAGTACCGTTCGATCCACTCGTCGAGACTGATGCCCATGACGGACTGCGTGATGGCGTTCGAGGAGGCGAGATTCGCGCTCGTGACGAGTTCGGCCTCCAGCGTCCGCTCGGGCACCTCGCCGACGACGTGCGGGATGGCTCGCTGGACGGCCAGCGGGAGGCCGACCTCGTGGGCGAGCGCGTAGCCCGACAGCGAGTGTGGGACGGCTTCGTCGGCGTACTCCCGGTCGGGGTCGGTGCCGTCCACGTGGTCCACGTACTCGTAGCACTTGCCGACGTCGTGCAGGAGGGCGGCGGCCCGCACCACGTCGAGGTCGGGGTCGGCCCCGTGATGGTCGCGGGCAGTCTCGCCGGACTGCACCGCCATCTGCGTGACGCCGCGGACGTGTTCGACGTTCGTCACCTCGTGGACGTTCCAGGCGTACGGGACGTCCTCGACGTGGTCCCAGCCGCCGCGGTCGAGACCGAGTACCCAGGCGTCGATCACCCGTTCGCGGAGCGTCTCGTCCTCGACGTCGTGGACCTCGGGGATGGCCTCGCGGACCTGTGTGGCGTAGTCGGGGTCGCTCATGGCGTCCGCGACGGGCGGCTCGGGATTAGGTATTCGGGTCCCCGTGTCGAGGTGTCGTGTATGACAAACGAGAAGTCGCCGACCGTCGCCGACCGCGTCCCAGAGTACTGCGTCCCGGTCCAGGTCGCCCCGGCCGCCAACACGGCGGATCTCGGACCGCTCCGGCCGACCTTCGAGAACCACACCGTCGTCGCACTCGGCGAGGCAACA
>CAZEIO010000050.1:0-11707 GCA_964512525.1 uncultured Halobacteriales archaeon | reverse complement strand
CGCGCTCGCCGGTCGGCATGAGCGCGTAGTTCGGGGCCATCTCCTCGTCCGATTCCTTGAACGTGTAGCCCATGTCGTTGAACTCGACGGCGAACGCGCGGCGTGCCGTCTCGCGGGTGGGAGTGGAACTCATCTATATCGACCTCGCCTTGATGAGGGTGCTCTCGGTATCGACCGGCCCGTCGAGGCGTTCGACCTCCTCGGCGAGGACGTAGCGGCGGAAGGTCGGACCGCGGACCCGGTAGTACCAGCCGAGGACGTCGGCGCGCATCTCCTCGACGACGACTTCGGTGTCGAGGGCGTCCATCGCCATGTCTTTCGCCTCCTCGAGGGTCGTGCCGGTGAGCGCCTCGGTGGCCTCGCGGTCGAGGATGACCTCGTGGACCTCGCGGCCGTCGTCCACGACGGCCTTGATGCGGAGGTCGAACTCGCCCTCGACGTCGCCGTGTTCGGAACAGCGGCCGTTGTCGAGGACGCGCGTGCAGTCGTCCTCGGGACAGCGCTTGATGAGGCCGGACCCGCTCTGGACGGCGACCATCGCGCCCTCTATCTCGACGCGTTCGTCGCCGACCTCCATCTCGCGGTCGGTCTCCGTGACCGTCGAGGTGGAGTTTATTTTCACGGAGAAGCGGCCCTCGTACTCGTCGGTGACGACGTTGCCGAAGTCGTACACCGTTCCCTCCTCGAGGGTCGGCGGGTCGGACTTCGCCCAGGCGGTGAACTTCACCGTCCCGGTCTCGTCGCCGAGGAGGCCGACCTGTGCGACGGCGTCGGAGCGGGCCTCCCAGAGTTCGACGACCTTCGCCGTGAGATCGACCCACTGTTCGGGGTCGTCGATGTCCTCGACCTGGACCCGGTCGTTACCGGTGGCCATCGCGTCGCGGTCGAGGCCGGCCTCGTCGAGGTAGTGGTTCGTGACGCTGCGGCGCGCCTCGTCCACGGGGACCTTGTAGTCCTCGACGAGGTTCGACAGGCGCTCCTCGACGTCTTCGACGCTGACGTCGAGATGGTCGGAAAACTGCTCGTGTATCTCTTCCGCGTGGGTACGCAAATCGGTGGCTGACATCGGGGATCACGTCTCCGCTTCGTTTTCGGTGGGAGACACCCCCAATTTGGTCGCGTTCGTATATAAACCCTCGCGACCCCCTCGGCGAAAGTGAAACTGCACGACGAAACCGCCCCGTCGCGCCGATGCTCGACCGTCGGCGTCCCGGCGAGCGAGTGTCACGAGTCGGACCGGCGACGAGTCTATGTGGCACCGTCCCCCA
This sequence comes from uncultured Halobacteriales archaeon, assembly GCA_964512525.1. Lineage (GTDB taxonomy): Archaea > Halobacteriota > Halobacteria > Halobacteriales > SW-7-71-33 > SW-7-71-33. The sequence goes on along the minus strand of CAZEIO010000050.1, from coordinate 10,439 downwards.
GTCGGACGCGATGGAAGACCGTCTGGAGCGGTTCATGCGCTCGAAGTTGCGGTCGGCGGGCCGCCGACTCGCCGAGTCACGCCGCGCCTTCGAGGCCGGCCGGACCGTCGCGGACCTCCCCCGCGACGACGAGGGGCGAGTGAAGATAGTCTGTCGCCGCCACGCCGAGCGCCGCGCCACCCCGCTGGACGACGCCGGCCGACCCGTCTGCTTCGAGGCCGACCACCCCGACTGCCAGGGCTGTGTCGAGGACATCCGCGAGGGGCGCATCGAGACGTGGTGACGAGCGCCGGAGGTTTCTGCCTCCCCGCCGAAGGTTCGCCACGTCATGGACCCGGACCGCACCGTCGTGAGCGTGGTGATGGCCGGCGGCAGCGGCACGCGACTCTACCCCGCCAGCCGGGGTGACCGACCGAAGCAGTTCCTCTCGTTCGGCGACGACGACCGGTCGCTGCTCGTCCGTACCGTCGGCCGCGCCGACTTCGCCGACCACCGGGTGGTGCTCACAGGTCCCGACCACGCCGACCGGGTACGCGACCACCTCCACGCGGCCGACGACGGCGAGACCACCGACGTCTGGGTCGAACCGGCGTCGCGGGACACCGGTCCGGCCCTCCTCTACGCCGCCGCTCGCGCCCGGGCGGCGTTCGAGGACCCCGTGCTCTGCTGTCTCCCGAGCGACCACCACGTCGCCGGCGACTTCGCGAGCGTCGCGCGGCGGGCCGTCGCCGTCGCGACCGAGACGGGCGGACTGGTCTGCGTCGGCGTCGAACCCGACCGACCGGCGACGGGGTACGGCTACGTCCGACCGGGTCGGACCGCCGACGGCTACGCACCCGTCCGCTCGTTCGTCGAAAAGCCCGACGAGACGCGGGCGCGGGAACTCCGCGAGGCGGGCGCACTGTGGAACGCCGGGGTGTTCGCGTGGACGCCGACCGCTCTCCTGGCGGCCGCCCGCGAGACGCCGCTGTCTTCGCTCGCCGACACACTCGCCGGCGGCGTCGCCGACGACGGCGAGGGGGCGGAGACGGTCGCGGCGGCGTTCGAGCGAGCGCCGGCCGTCAGCGTGGACCGCGCCGTCATGGAGCGGACGGACCACGCCTTCGTCGTCCCCGCTCGCGGCCTCGAGTGGGACGACCTCGGCACGTGGGACGCCCTCGCCCGCGTCCTCCCGGCCGACGACGCGGGGACGGTGACCGTCGGCGACGGCGAGAGTCTGACCGTGGACGCGACGGACTCGGTGGTCGCGAGCGACGGCGATTACCACGTGACGGCGGTGGGCGTCGAGGGGCTCGTCGTCGCGGCCTGGGACGACCGGGTGCTGGTGGTGCCTCGCGACGACGCCGACCGGGTGCGCGAGGCCGTCGAGCGACTGCGGGAGACCGACGCGTTCTGACGGCGCTAGCTCCGCAGGCGACCGCCGTCTATCGGGAGCGCGGTCCCGCTGACGTAACTCGCCCGTTCACTGGAGAGGTAGGCGACGGTATCACCGAGTTCCATCGGGTCGCCGACCCGGCCCAGGGGGACGTCGTCGGCCCACGAGGCCAGTCCGTCCTCGTAGGAGTCGTACTCGCCGCGCTCCAGTGCCTGCTCGACGAGGTCCCGGATACGCGGCGTCTCGTGTGCGCCGGGCAGGACGGCGTTGGCCCGCATCTCGGGGGCGAACTCCCGGGCGGCGGTCTTCACGAGACCGACCACCGCCCGCCGCACCGAGTTCGACAGCACCAGTCCGTCGATGGCCTCGCGGACACTCGTGGAGGTGATGGCGACCCACGACCCCGCGTCGCTCTCGACGAGGTGGGGGTGGGCTCGCTCGACCGTCCAGACCGCGCTCATCACCAGCGTGTCGTAGGCCTCGTACCACTCCCGTTCGGTGGTGTCGAGGAAGGGACCGGAGGGGACGCCGCCCGCGGAGGTGACGAGGTGGTCGAGACTGCCGAAGGCGTCCACCGTCGTGTCCACGAGGTCTGCCACGTCGTCGGGGTCGGTGACGTCCGCCTGCCGGGTGAGTACCTCGCCGCCGTCGGCCGCCGCCTCGATGGTCGCCTCGGCGTCGTCGAGTCGGGCCGGGGTGCGGCCACAGATGGTGACGTTCGCTCCCTCGCGGGCGAGTGCCGTCGCCGACGCGAGGCCGAGCCCCGAGGAACTTGCGGTGACGAGCGCGGTGTTGCCGTCGAGTCCGAGGTCCATGGGGTCGGGGACGACCGGCGGAGACTAAACTCGTGGGTTCGCGGCCGTTTCGCGAACGGAGAGTGCCGTCGCCGACGGAGCGGGCCCGCAGGGACCGGCAGGCGTTCGCTACGATCCCCAGAAGTTGTCGCGACTGCCCATGCGGGGGTCGTCGTCCTCCTCTCCCTGGTAGCCCTGGTCCTCGTCGTCTTGGTCCTCGTCGTCGTCCTCGGGCTCGAGCGGGAGCCGCTCGACCTCGTCGGCACGGGCGTGGTTCGAGTGGACGCGGGACACCTTCACCTTCGCACGAGCCTCGGGCAGGACGCCGTCAACGAGGATGATGAAGCCGTCCTCGGTGCGACCGACGCCGGCACCGCTCTCGTGGATGTCCTCGACGGTGACGACGATCTCCTCGCCGCGCTTGACCGGCTGGGTCTTCAGGTCGTCGATGGGCTGGCTGTAGTGGTTGCACCACTCCTTGCCACCCCTGTCACCGTAGTGCTGGCAGCCCATACCCTCGATTCGCTCGGAGAACGAGGGGCACTCGTCGGCGAGGGGACAGTCGGCCATGACTCATACAACGGTCCGCGGGACATAAACCCAGCGAGTGCGGTGTCGTCCGGCGACGCGGTGGCGGCTCTGGCGCAGGCCGGCGACTCCACCACGGTCCGGGAGGGGGGGACTCAGACCTCGCGACGGAGCATGAGGTCGCGGTCGTCGCCGACGCCGTAGAACACGCGGACGACGGCGCCCGTCTCGGCCGACAGCACCGTCGATTGCCCCTGGACCACCGGGCCCGACCACCCCGTGCGGCGCTCGGAGCCGTCCACGGTGACGGTGAGGTTCGCGGCGGTCACCGGCGACCCGCCGGCGTGTTCGACCCGGACGTGCGTCTCGTTGACCCGTTCGACCGACCACTCCACGTCGGGTGCCTCGGCAGGGGGCTCACTGGTGACGACGAGGGCGCCGACGAGGACGACCGTCCCGAGGACGAACAGGGCGAGACCAGCGCCGGCGAGGTTCAGCATCCGGTCGCCGTCCATCGCTCCCTGCTCGGCGGGCCGCGTGCAAAACCCCCGCGATCCGTCCCGGGACCGAAACCCGAAAAGTCGCCGAGACCCAACGGGCGGTAGATGCACAGAACAGGCGCGGGCGTCGTCAGCGGCACTCTCGTCGCGCTCGCAGCGACCGCCCTCGCCCGCCCGGTGGCCGCCCACGCCGGCAACCTCGGCGGGACCACGAGCGGGGCCATCCCTCTCTGGCTGGTGGCGATGACCGGCGGCGGCATCGTCGGCGTCTCCTTTCTCTTCGCGACGTTCATGACCGACCACGACGCCATCCGCCGGGTGAACGCGACGGGCGTCACGCTCCCCTCGCCGGCGACGCTGCGAGACGGCCTCGCGCGCGTCGGTGCCGTCGTCGGTCTCGCCGGTCTCGTGACCGTCGTCGTCAGCGGTCTCCTCGGACCGGCCGACCAGACGACGAACCTCGCCATCCTGCTGGTGTGGGCCGGCTGGTGGGCCGGCTTCACCATGAGCGTGTACGTCGTCGGCAACACGTGGTCCGCGATCAACCCGTGGCAGACCATCGCCGACCGGTTGCCCGCCCGCGACCGCCGGACCGTCCCCGAGACGTACGGCGTCTGGCCGAGCGTCGTCGGTATCCTCCTGCTGGTGTGGATAGAGGTCGTCAGCCCGGTCGCGCAGGACCCCCGCCTCCTCGCGGCGGTCGTCCTCGGCTACACCGTCGTCACGCTCGCGGGCGCCGCCCGCTACGAGGACTGGTTCGAGCGGGTGGACCCGATATCGCGGGCCTTCCGCACCTTCGGCCGGGTCGCCCCCGTCCAGTGGGGCGAGGACGGCGTCGAGTTCCGCCTCCCCGGCGCGGCACTGACCGACGCCCCCGAGACCGAGACGGACCAGACCCCGTTCGTCGTCGCCCTCCTGTGGGTGACGACCTTCGACGGTCTCGTCACCACCCCCGAGTGGAACGCCGTCCTCGGCGGCCTCGGCGACGCCGGCCTGCCGGGGCTGCCGGTGTACGTCGTCGCACTCGTCGCCGGCTACGGCCTGTTCTACTGGGCCTACCGCGAGGCCTGCCGGCGGTCGCCCGAGACCGCCGAGTCGTTCGTCCGGCCGGACGCTCTCGCCCGGCGCTTCGCCCCCGCGCTCCTGCCCATCGCCGCGGGCTACCACCTCGCGCACTTCCTCGGCTACTTCCTCACGCTGTCGCCCGCCCTCGCCGCGGCCCTCGCGACGCCGCTCTCACCGGTCGCCGACCCGCAGGTGGCGGTCCTCCCCGGCTGGTTCGGGTCGCTCCGCCTCGCGTTCGTCGTCCTCGGTCACGTCGTCGCCATCTGGGTGGCCCACGCCGTCGCGTTCGAGGTGTTCCCCGGTCGCCTGCGGCCCATCCGGAGCCAGTACCCGTTCGCGGTCGTCATGATTTTCTACACGGGCGTCAGTATGTGGATCATCGCCCGACCGTACGTCTCGCCGACCAACCTCGCGCTCCTGCCATGAGCGACGCCTCCAGTCCCCCGGGCGACGACCGCCCGGACGCGAGCGACAGAACCGACGGCGGCCCGGGGAGCGGAGCGCGGGGCCTCGCCGACCTCGAGACGGTCGTCGAGGTGCAGCCGGACGACGACGGCACCGACGACTGGTGGCGGGTCACGGCCGACGAGAGCCGGGTCCCCGCGGACCACGACGGCCCCGTCGCGGCGTGTCCCTACTGCGACCGGCCGTTCGAGAGCAGCCGCGCCCGCGCGCTGCACGTCGGCGAGGACCACCCCGACCGCTGCACCGACGAGGAGCGGGCCGCCTACGAGGAGGCCGACGAGGCCGAACGAGACGACCTGTTCGTGTACCACCTCAAGGCCGTCGTCGTCATCGGTCTCACGTGGGCCATCTTCGTCATCCTCTACATGGTCGCCATCGGGACGAACGTCGTCTGAGGAGCGGTCCCGCTCGAACTCGCTGGCACTACCGGGAGAGGAAGGAGAGTACCGGGGCGACCTGTTCGGCGTCGTTCAGCGGCGGCGGGTGGCCGCCGGGCACCGTCACCGACCGGGCACCGGGACGGGCGTCGAGCATCCGCTCGTGGGTGGCCGTCGAGAGCACGTCCGACTCGGCGGCCCGCACGACCATCGCCTCGCAGGGGGCCGACCGCCACAGGGGACGCTCGTCGGCGTCCTCGGCCTCCGCGAACACCGGCGCCACCACGTCGGTGTCGTAGTTCGGCGCGAACTGCCCGTCGTCGGTCCGGCGCGCAGACGTCCGGGCCATCCGCCGCCACTCGGCGTCGGACTGCGGGGCCATCACGCCGTACGTCTCGCGGACGTACGCCTCCAGTTCGGAGAACCGGTCGAACGTCGGCGGGTCGGTCAGGTACTCAAGGATCCGGTCGAGACCGTCGTCGTCCTCCTCATCGTCACCGTCCTCCTCGCCGCCAGCGAGTCGCTCGACGGTCGGTTCCGGGTAGGTATCCACGAGGACGAGGTGGCTCACGCGGTCGGCGAGGTGGTCGCTCTCGCCCGCGAGGTGGAGACCGACGCGACCGCCGAGAGAGGTGCCGACGACCCGGAGACCGTCGGTCCCGAGGTCGCGTGCCCGGCAGTAGCCCCGGACGAGTGCGGCCGTCTCGGCCACGCGGTAGCGGTCGGGGTCGGTCGCCCACTCACTCTCGCCGCGACCGGGCAGGTCGAGCGAGACGACGCGGTACGCGTCGGCGGCGCGGCGGGCGAAGGGCTGGAAGTCTCGCGCTACCCGCGAGAGACCGTGCATGCAGAGTACCGGCGGGGCGTCGGGGTCGCCCCACTCGACCGCGTGCAGTTCGAGACCGTCCACGACGTCGTAGCGGTGGTTCACGACTGGGGGTTCGGCGGCCGCGGAATAAATACCGGACGACCGCTCCTGCGGGGGCGGCCAGACGGGACGGCGTAGGAGACGGGTACGGGCCGGCCGAAACGGGCGACAGACCCTTGACGGTCGCTCTCGTCGAATCGTCCGATGACCGCGGTCCTCGCGGAGGAGTTGACGAAGACGTACGGGGACTTCCGGGCACTCGACGGACTCTCCCTGTCGGTGGACGGTGGCGAACTGTTCGGCTTTCTCGGGCCGAACGGCGCCGGCAAGACGACCACCATCGGCGTGCTGACGGGCCAACTGCTGCCGGATTCCGGCCGGGCCTCCGTCCTCGGCACCGACCCGACGACCGACCCGGTCGAGACCCGACGCCGGGTGGGCGTCCTCCCCGAACAGGAGTCGCCGCCCTCGTTCATGACCCCACGGGAGTACCTCCAGTTCGTCGGCACCGTCCGCGACATCGACGACGACCGGGTGGACGACCGCGTCGCCGCGTGGGCCGACCGCCTCGCCTTCCGTGAGAAACTCGACACGCTGAACACCGACCTCTCGCGGGGCCAGCAACAGAAGGTGATGATAACGCAGGCCTTCCTCCACGAACCCGGCGTCGTCTTCATCGACGAACCCCTGGCCAACCTCGACCCCATCATCCAGGAGCGCGTGAAGCGGTTCGTCGTGGACTACGCCGACCGGGGCAACACCGTCTTCCTCTCGACACACCACATCGAGGTCGCCGAGGAGGTCTGCACCCGCGTCGGCATCGTCAACGAGGGACGGCTCATCGCCCGCGAGCGACCGGCAGACCTCGCGGGGAGCGAGTCGCTGCTCGAGACGTTCCTCGAGAACGTCGAGGGCAGCGCCGAGTTCGCGGGCATAGACGCCAGCCAGCGGTCGGTCGGGAGCGACCACGACGGCGACGACGCAGGGACCGGCGTGAGCACCGACCCCGCGGCGGACGTGGACGTGGACGTGTAGATGGCGACCGAAGACGCGGGCGTCACCGGCGAGACGGAGCGGACGACCGACGTGACCGACGAGGGGGGTGACCGCTCGACGCCGACGTGGACCGTCTTCGCGTGGATGCTCCGCGAGGAGTGGCGACTGCACACCTACCTCTTCGGCGGGCGACGCTTCGCTGCCTTCCCGCCGTTCGTGGCGCTTCTGTCGGCCGGGACCGTCGAGGCGCTGACGTTTACCGGCGCGGACTTCGGCGGCGTCGTCGCGGGCTTTCACGCGCTCGTGTTCGCCTTCGGCCTGCACACGGGATCTATCGGCCTCGTCGGCCGCGACGCCCAGCGCAACGTCCTGCCGACGGGGACGCTCATCGTCTTCTCCGCCCGGACGCTGCCGCTGTCGCTGCGGCGGCTCATCGCCGTCTTCCTCCTGAAGGACGCCGTCTACTACGCCGTCCTGTTCCTGTTGCCGCTCTCTGCTGGCGTCGCGCCGGCCGTCCTCGCGGGCGAGGTGGCGCTCGCGGCGGTACCGGTGCTGTGGCTCTCGACGACGGCGACGTTCGTCGTCGGCGTGGCCGTCACCTTCGCCGGCGTGGCACTCTCGACGCGAGGGGCGCCGGGTGGACTCGTCGCCGTCGGCCTCGCGGCCGTCGCCGGCCTCCTCTGGACCGTCGAGGGACTCGTCGCCGCCACCCCCTACGCGCTGTACGCCGGCGCGGCACTGCCCGCGGCGGCCGGCACCCTGGCGACGCTCGCCGTCCTCCTCGGCGTCGGCTTCCTCGCGTACGACCCCACCCACGAGACGCCCGCGCGGTCGGCCGCCGGGTTCCGGCGCTACCGCGACCACCTCGGCGGCGACGCCCTCCTCGTGAAGTCGCTGCTCGACGTCCACCGCTCCAGCGGCGGTCTGTTCAAGCTGCTCTTCTCCGGCGGCGTGCTCTTTGCCGTCTCGGCCGTCCTCATCGAGTTCGCCGCCTCGCTGACCGGCGTCCGCCCCTCGACTGGCATCTCCTTCGGGGCCGTCCTCGGACTGACGGCCTTTACGACGTACAACTGGATCGCGAGCGTGGACTCGCCGGAGGACTACCTGCCGTACCCGCTGGACGTGCCCGACGTGTTCCGGGCGAAACGCACCGCCTTCCTCCTTCTCGGCCCACCCGTCGCCCTCTGCTACTACGCCGTCGCCGCGCTCTGGTGGGGCGTCACCCTGCCCGCGGCGGTGACCGGCGTGGTCCTCCTCTTGGGGCTGACGCTGTACCTGTTCGGCGTCACGGTGTACCTCACCGGCTTCTCGCCCAACGAGTTCCTCTTCGACACCGTCCTCTTCGCCGTCTTCTTCCTCGCGGTCGCGGTCGTCCTCGTGCCCGTCCTCGTCGTCGGGTTCGTCGTCCGGCCGGTGCCGCCCTTCCTCCTCGGCGGCGTCGCCGCGACCGGGGTGCTCGCCGGGGCCGTCGGCGCCGGTCTCTACCGCCGGGCGGTGCCGAAGTGGACCGTGATCCACCGCACGGCCGGCAGGTAATCCCACCGCTTCGTGGCTCGGGTCGGCGGCGCCGACCGCTCGCCGCGAAGGTCTCGAGCAGAGAGTCCCGGCAGCCCGTGGGCGCCGCTGAACCGCGTCAGGGGCGCGGATACCCCCCGCTCGCCGACCGGCGGTTCGACGAGCGGACCGTCGGAAGAGGTCGCTCGAGTCGTCGGCGATGGCCCCACTCCCGGCGGGGAGTCACAGCGTCTTCCGCATCTCCACGACCGTCGCCGTCACGTCGTCGTCGAACTCGTGGTCGCGTTCGGCCACGCGCTCGTACCCCCGGTCCTCGTAGAAGCCGACGGCGTTCAGCGAGGCCCACAGCCCGAGCGAGGACAGGCCCCGGTCGCGGGCGGCGCGTTCGAGGTCGTCGTACAGCGCTCGACCGACTCCCTGCCGGACGAACGCGGGGTGGACGTACACCGCCGCCACCTCGCCCTCGACGTCGGCGTCGGCGAGGTATTCACTCGCCGCGTACCGCAGGGCACCGAAGCCGAGGACCTCCTCGTAGTCGGCGTCGGGACCGTTCTCGGGGCGGGCCGCCCGGTCGCGAGCGGCGACGACCAGTCGCTCGCCGTCCTCGGCGACGCCGTACTCGTACCGCCCGCGGGCCCACGCCCGCACCTGTTCGGAGTCGTAGGCCGCCCGACCGAGGGCGACGATCGCGGCGGCGTGGGCGGCCGCCATCCGCTCCGTGTCCGCCGCGGTCGCGGGCCGGACGGTGAACGCCGGCCCCGGGTCGTCGGTGTCGCTCACGGGGGTGTCGTCGCCGGGGACGCACCTGTCGCTTACGGTCGGGCAGGCCGGCCTGTCGGCAGACTCAGGCGCCGTTCTCGGGCGCGTCGCCGCCGCTGGCCTCCAGATACTGTTCGAGGAGAGCGGGGAAGTCTCGGCCGCGCAGGTACCGCAGACCGAAGTCTTCGGCCCACGCGATGATGCCGGTGTCCTCGGTGACGACGCCAGCCTCGAGTTCGCGGGCGAGGATCAGGAGGTCGAAGTCCTCGCGGGAGTCGAGGACGCCCTGTCGCAGCGTCGAGCGGTACTCCTCGCGGAGGTCGGAGATGACCTGATCGACGGCGGTCATGTACTCCGGTTCGGGGTCCTCGCGACCGTCCTCGGCACGGCGGACGGCCTTCTCGGAGACGCGCAGGCCGCGGTCCACGCGGTCCGACATCTCGTCGATGAAGCCGTACACGATTTCGGCGGGGACCATCACCTCGAAGCGGGCCGGGTTCTTCTTGATGACCCACGTGCTCAACTGGGCGGTGACCTCGTCGTTCACCCCCCGGCTGTCGAGGATGTTCGTCAGTTCCTCGTACACCGACGGCGGGATGTAGCAGGAGATGTCGAGCTGGAGTTTCGCCTCGGCGATCAGGTCCAGAAACCGGGAGAGCGCGGCCGCGAGGTCCTCGTCGTCGCGGCGTATCTCGTCGGTGAGGAACACCGAGGTGTCCAGGACGAACCGCTGCTTCAGCGGGTGTGCCGCCATCGGTGGAGGGTTCGAGAGCGGGCGGTAAAAGTCGCGCGACACGGCGCGCGCCCGTCACACGCTCGTCGTACCCGCGTCAGACGGAAGCGCCACGTCGGTCCGACGCGAGTGCCCCGGCGCGAGGGACTACTCGGGGACGAGTCCGTCGTTGTCCACGCGCATGACGGCCTCGCCGTCGGCGAGGTTGGGCGCGTCAACGAGGCGGACGATGCGCTTGTCGCCCTTGGACTTCCGCAGGTAGATGCGGAACGTGGAGGTGTGCCCGAGGATGTTACCGCCGATTGGCTGGGTGGGGTCGCCGAAGTAGGAGTCGGGGTTCGAGGCGACCTGGTTCGTCACGAGGACGGCGGTGTTGTGGAGGTCACCGATGCGCATCAGGTCGTGGAGGTGCTTGTTGAGTTTCTGCTGGCGCTCGGCGAGTTCGCCCCGGCCGACGTACTCGG